>JANMIH010000177.1:0-2858 GCA_031375685.1 Polaromonas sp.
ACCAGCGGATATGCATCGGGGCCAGCGGGCGAGCCTGGGAAACCAGGCGAACCACGCAATCAAGGCCGGATATAAGTGAGCAGCCGACTTCTTCGCAACACAACACAAATTCTTCTTGCTATCCGGGAGGCATCCATATAAAATCAACATGACAGAGCAGCTGAAGATAGACGAAGAGGGCTTGAAAGACGCCCGAAAAAGCCTCGATGACGGTGCAGTAACGCCCGCCTACGGCCCGCACCGCGAAGCCATCATCAAGCTTTTGAATGACTCACTGGCCACTGAACTGGTCTGCGTTTTGCGCTACAAGCGCCACCACTTTATGGCCAGCGGTCTGGCATCACCCAAAATTGCTGAAGAGTTCATGGTGCACGCCCAGGAAGAAACTGCCCATGCTGACCGTATTGCCAGGCGCATTGTGCAATTGGGTGGCGAGCCAGACTTTTCACCCGGCACACTGCTAGAACGCAGCCACGCTGACTATGACGAATCAAACGATCTGAAAACCATGATCCGCGTCAACCTGATTGCCGAGCGTGTGGCGGTTGAAACCTATCGCCAGATGATTGCACTGATCAGCGACCATGACAGCACCACACGCCGCATGCTGGAAGATATTCTGGCCGACGAAGAAGAACACGCCGATGAACTGGCCGACTGGCTGGAAGACTGAGCCCAATTTGATGGTTACCCGCATGCCGCCAGTGTGGTGCCGCTGGTGGGCAGGCTTTTTAAACTTTGCACCAATGTCAATAAATCAACTCTAGAGGAATACACCATGAACTCCAATCGCACCCTTCGCACCACCGCACTCGTTTGTGCATTCGCCGCTCTGGCTGGCATGACTGTTTTGACCACCGGCTGCGCTGTTGTGCGTGGCCAGGAAACAGCCGGCGCCTACGTTGATGATGCCGCCATCACAACAGCCGTCAAAGCCAGAATGGTTGAGGACAAAACCGTGTCGGCTGCCGCCATCAATGTTGAAACGCTCAATGGTACGGTCCAGCTGTCAGGTTTTGCCAAGTCCGGCGCTGAAAAAGCTCAGGCTGAAAGCATTGCACGCAATGTCAAGAACGTTCGCGCTGTGCGCAACGACATCGTCATTCGTCCTTGATGTTCAGCATCTCCGGCTAAGTCTGACTTCAGACCGGATATAAAAAAACCTCCTGATGGAGGTTTTTTTGTGACTTGTGAAAAGCTGATCTGTTAACTGCCTTTAACCGTCAGTTTGTTGCTGACAGACGCCACGCCCTTGATGCTTTTGGCCAACGTGGCGGCCTTGTCGCGCGCCGCTGCTGTGGGTGCTGGGCCATACAGCGTCACATTGCCGTCCTTGGTGTCCACATCAATTTTGATGGCGCTCAAATCGGCGTCTTTGGCAAACTCGGATGAGATGGATGCCGTGATGGCGGCATCGTCAGCTTTGACAGCCATCGACTGGGCCGTTTTTGCACCTGAGGCTTCCGCTTTTTGTGTGGCGTCTTTCATCGCTTCACCGGCTCTGGCCATGGCAGCCTCGGCTTTGGCTTTCGCCTCTGCCGCCGCTTGCTCGGTACTGGCTACCGCTGAATCAATTTTTTGACCTGCAGTTTGACCATTGTCAGTTTTTCCGCAGGCTGACAACGCCGCCAGGGCAAGAATGGACAGCACGGCGGCGACTGACTTGAGGTTGTGCGGCACAGTAGAAGATAAATTAAGTGTCATAAGAACTCCGGGGGAAAATAGGAAACCTCAAATCAGTCCAACGACTCAAATCTTGTCGATGATTTTTTTGGCCTTGTCCTTGATGTTTTCTTTGGCATCGCCGTAGCCCGCCTGCACTTTGCCTTTGACCTGCTCGGCTGCGCCCTCGGCTTGCAGGCGCTCGTTGCCCACCAGCTTGCCAGCTGCTTCTTTGACTTTGCCGCTGGTTTGCTCTACACGGCCTTTGACTTGATCCTTGTTCATGATGGTTCCTTGAAGGGTTAAAAATGATTCAGCACTGAGCCCTGGGGCGTGCCGCAGGCCAACATCACCTGCTTCATCAATTTATCCGCTGATGCGGCCAGCGACGGTCAGACGTGACTGCTTTTTATGTAGGACAAGCTGGTTTTACCGTGTCCGCTGGCAAGGGCCATGTCGCTTTCTGAACAGCCGGGGCTCTTCTGCCTGTCCAGCGCTGAATACACCCCGCCGCGCAGCTTGCGCCTGGGCAAACTCTTGGGCATACAGCACACGTCTGGCGCGGTAGCTGTACACCCAGGCATGGCCCTGCGCCACCTGCCAGCGGCCCATGTCCTGGCCTTGCAGATGGACGGTAGCAAGGGTGCGGCCATAGTCGTCGCGCGCGCCTGACATGACCGTGACCTTTTGACCCAGTACGCGCGCTTTGAGCGCATCACGCGCCTGGTCGCCACCCAGCTGGCAGATTTCTGGCGCGTCAATGCCCTGGATGCGTACTTTGAGTGGCGGCTGACTGGCGCTGGTGTTCACCCAAAGCGTATCGCCATCGACCACCCGCGTGACCGTGCCCACCTGCACCTGCCGCGTCGCGGCTGTGGCCTGCAAAGTCATCAGCGCAAACACTACAACCGCTATTAATTCAGGAGCTACTCGCGCTCGTATCCATTGGTCTAGAGGCCTAAAACATAGATTAAAACAGTGCTTTTTGATCATTTTTGAGGGTTTTTTAGATAAAAAACCAAAACACGCCGCTCTTTGCCATGTTGCAGGATGCGCATCGCATTCGTCCGCACACCTGAGTTTGAGGGTGTCCAGAATTTTGTGTAAACGGGGCGTGGGTATTTAAGTCTTTGGCATTCTCTCCTCAAACTGTATGGTAAACCGGGTCAACGCAGCTTTCCAGTCCCGCAGCGGCA
>JANMIH010000181.1:0-2991 GCA_031375685.1 Polaromonas sp.
ATCGAAGTCATAACCCGCCTCTGCCAGCAGTCTGCCAGCGTTTTTGGCCTGAGCGATGCCGGTGTCGGTCAGGGGCACATCAGCCCAGCCCGTGAAGCGGTTTTCCAGATTCCAGGTGGATTCGCCGTGGCGTATCAGTACGAGTTTGTGCATAAAAAAGGGCTTTTTCCAAGGCTTAAAAAGTCAAATCAAGGGCGTGTGTGCAGCATCATTCTAAAATCATGGGCTTCGCTACTTATTTCCCCAAAGGCTCAACGTGAAATTTTTGATTGATAACTGGATATTGCTGTCCATCGCCCTGGCCTCTGGCGGCATGCTGGTGTGGCCCATGATTGCAGGCGGCATGAACGCTGGCGCACTGACGGCCAGCGGCGCGGTAACCCTCATCAACCGTGAAAAAGCGGTGGTTGTGGATGTGGGCGAAATTGAAGAATTCGCATCGGGCCATGTCGGTGGCGCTAAAAATGTACCGTTCAGCGAGCTGGAAGACAAACTGCCAAACACCGTTAAAAACAAGGCGTTACCGCTGATTCTGGTTTGCCCCACGGGTGCGCGCGCCAATCGCGCGGTGGCCGTGGCCAAAAAGCTGGGCTACGAGCAGGCCCAGGCGCTGGCCGGTGGCCTAAAAGCCTGGAAAGAGGCCAACCTGCCCGTTGAGAAAGCGGCGGCCTGATATGCAGCCCGTCAAAATTTACACCACTGGCACCTGCCCTTACTGCATCAGCGCCAAGCAATTGCTCGCCAAACGCGGCGTGACCGAGCTGATCGAAATCCGGGTTGATCAAATCGCTGGAGAGCGAGAAAAAATGATGGCGCTGACCAACCGCCGTACTGTGCCGCAAATTTTTATTGGTGCCACCCACGTTGGCGGCTGCGACGACCTCATGGCGCTGGACGGCCGGGGAGATTTGCTGCCTTTGCTCAATGCCTAGTTTTTGATCACCTTACTTCATTTTTTAACAGCAACCTGAAAGCAATTCATGGCCGAAGCCAATCTAGACCCGGTGTTTCAAATCCAGCGCGTGTACCTCAAAGACATGTCTCTGGAGCAACCCAATTCGCCTGAAATTTTGCTAAACCAGGAACAACCTGGCGTAGACATCCAGCTCGGTGTTGAAGCCGTCCCCGTGGCTGATGGCTTGTTTGAAGTCACCGTGACGGCCAAAGTTCAGGCCAAGATAGCTGACAAAACGGTGTTTTTGGTCGAGGCCAAGCAGGCCGGTATTTTTGAGCTGCGCAACATGCCGCAAGAGCAATTGGGTGCGATCCTCGGCATTGCCTGCCCGCAAATTGTGTACCCGTATCTGCGTGGCAACGTGGCTGATGTGGTGCAACGCGGCGGCTTTCCGCCTGTGCATCTGGCTGAAATCAACTTTCAGGCCATGTACGAGCAGCAGCAAGCCGAGGCGGCGGCAGCTGAGGCCGCAGCGCCGCAAGCCGTCGCTTGAGCAGGTTTGCACGTTAGACCATGAAAATTGCTGTGCTTGGGGCCGGTGCCTGGGGCACAGCACTGGCAGTCAATGCGGCTGCGGGTCATGCGGTCACGCTTTGGGCGCGTGACCTGGCCCAAGCCCAGGCGCTGGCGACTGACCGCGTTAACACCCGTTACCTGCCAGAGATTGAATTGCCTGCGGGTTTGCAACTGGTTGGCGGGCAGGCGGCGTTTGATGGTGTTTTGCAAAGCCAGGACCTCCTTGTCATTGCTACGCCCATGTCGGGCCTGCGCGGCATGCTGCAGGCCGTCAAAAACGTCAAAACTCCGGTTGCCTGGCTCTGCAAAGGCTTTGAAATGCCTCAAAAAGTCGATTTTGAGGCATCTTTTGGCCTTCTAGCCCATGAAATACGGGTGCAAGCAGCTACTGATTTGATAGCGGGTGTTTTGAGCGGACCCAGCTTTGCACAAGAAGTCGCGCGCGGCCAGCCCACCGCGCTGGTTGCTGCCAGTGAGCATGCCGCTGTGCGGGATGCACTGGTGCAGGCTTTTCACAGCCCCACGCTGCGCGTGTACGCCAATGACGACATAGTCGGCGTTGAGGTTGGTGGTGCAGTGAAAAACGTGCTGGCAATAGCCACCGGTTTGTGCGATGGTTTGGGGCTGGGTTTAAATGCCAGAGCCGCGCTGATCACACGCGGCCTGGCTGAGATGACCCGGCTGGGTGTGGCGTTAGGCGCAAAACCTGAAACCTTCACGGGCCTGTCAGGCCTGGGCGATTTGGTGTTGACGGCCACTGGCGACTTGAGCCGCAACCGCAAGGTCGGCCTGGCGCTGGCTCAGGGCCAAACGCTGGCTGAGGCCGTCGCTGCCCTGGGCCACGTGGCTGAAGGCGTTTACTGCGCTCGCACCGTGGTGCAGCGCGCAGCTGGCTTGGGCATTGAGATGCCGATTTCGCAAGGGGTGGTCGCTCTGTTGGATGGTCACATCACGCCCGCCCAGGCTGTTGCAGCCCTGATGGGACGTGAAGCAACCACCGAGGCGCTTTAACGCCGCTTCAAGGCTCCATTGCCACACCGACCACGCGCTCACCACCACCGACGGTGCCCAGCGACCTGGCGGCACCGGTTTTCAAATCGATCATCACCCAGAGGCTGGCTGATGTACCGTCGCTGTTCAAAGCTGCAAAGGCCACGTCGCTCAGGGCCTGAATGTCAAAAGAGGCGTTGTTAAACGTCAGCCCCAAGCTGCCGATGGTGAAAAGCTGGCCTGTGTTGGGCGACACCGCTGGCGTTACGCCTTCTCTGGAGCCTTGGGTCACCAGCGCGCCCGTAGCCGCATCCAGCGCAAAATTAGTGGTGATTTTCGTGTCGGCCTTGTTGTAGCTATAAGCCGCGCCGACCGTCATCGCCGATTTGCCAAAGTTCACATCGCCTGCTGCATAGCCCAATTTGCCATCGGTCTGCACGCCTTCAACGGCTGGGTTGCTGTCCACCACAGCGCCGGTGTCAGGGTGCAAACGCAGGTTTTGCCCGGTGTTGCTCACCACGCGGATGCGG
>JANMIH010000563.1:0-12368 GCA_031375685.1 Polaromonas sp.
CCACCGGCCTGGGAAGCTGAAGGCAAAAGGGAGTTTTTACTGGGTACCGACGACCAGGGCCGCGACATTTTGTCCACGCTGATCTACGGTGCACGCATCTCCCTGGCGGTCGGTTTTGCTTCCGTCATCATTTCGGTGGTGGTGGGTGTGGTGATGGGCCTGATGGCCGGCTTTTTAGGCGGCTGGCTGGACAGCTTTTTGATGCGCCTGTGCGATGTGATGCTGAGCTTCCCGTCGATTCTGGTGGCGCTGCTGATTGCCGGTGTGGGCCGCGCGATGTTCCCGAACGCGCATGAGTCGCTGGCGTTTGGCGTGCTGATCGTGTCGATCTCGCTGACCGGCTGGGTGCAGTACGCCCGCACCGTACGCGGCTCAACGCTGGTGGAGCGTAACAAGGAATACGTGCAAGCAGCACGCGTCACCGGCGTTGCGTCGCTGCGCATCATGACGCGGCATGTGCTGCCCAATGTGCTGGGCCCGGTGCTGGTGCTGGCCACCATTCAGGTGGCGACTGCCATCATCACCGAAGCGACGTTGTCGTTTCTGGGTGTGGGCGTGCCGCCCACGTCGCCATCATTGGGCACGCTGATTCGTGTGGGCAATGACTATCTGTTTTCAGGCGAATGGTGGATCACGGTGTTCCCGGCGCTGATGCTGATCATCATTGCCCTGAGTGTCAATTTGCTGGGCGACTGGTTGCGTGATGCGCTCAATCCAAGATTGCGCTAATAAATTATGAGTCTTCTCCAAGTCAAAAACCTGGTTGTTGAGTTTCCCAACCGACGCGGCACGCTGCGAGCCATCGACAACATTTCTTTCGACATTGCGCCTGGTGAAATCCTCGGTGTGGTGGGCGAGTCCGGCGCGGGCAAGTCGCTTACCGGTGCATCCATCATCGGCCTGCTGGAGCCGCCTGGCCGCATTGCCAGCGGTGAGGTGCTGCTCGAAGGCAGCCGCATTGACAACCTGAACAACGACCAGTTGCGGCATATCCGGGGTCGCAAGATTGGCGCGATTTTTCAGGACCCGCTCACGTCGCTGAACCCACTGTACAGCGTGGGCAAGCAACTGACTGAAACGATTCAGGCGCATTTGCCCGTCAGCAATGCCGAGGCGCGCAAACGCGCGATTGACCTGCTCAAAGACACCGGTATCCCCGCCGCCGAGCAGCGCATTGACCATTACCCGCACCAGTTCTCGGGCGGTATGCGCCAGCGGGTGGTGATTGCGCTGGCATTGGCGGCTGAGCCCAAACTGATCGTGGCCGACGAGCCAACAACGGCACTGGATGTGTCGATTCAGGCGCAAATCATCAGCCTCTTGAAAAACATTTGCAAAAACCGGGGCGCAGCCGTGATGCTGATCACCCACGACATGGGCGTGATTGCTGAAACCTGTGACCGTGTGGCCGTGATGTATGCCGGCCGCATTGTGGAGATTGGACCGGTGCATGACGTCATCAACAACCCGGCGCACCCCTACACCGCAGGCCTGATGGCGTCGATCCCCGACATCACACAAGACCGCGAATATTTAAACCAGATCGACGGTGCCATGCCGCGCCTGAACGCGATTCCGGTCGGTTGCGCCTTTAACCCGCGCTGCCCCAAAGTATTTGACCGCTGCAAAACGGAGCGGCCCGTACTGGCCAACGCAGGTGCGACACGCGCCGCTTGCTGGCTGGTTGATCAGTCAGGAGCAGCAGCATGAGCGCAGTCAAGCCGCTGGTCGTGGTCAACGACATGGCGATGACGTTCGACGTCTCGCCCAGCCTGCTCACACGCATCGTCGAGCGCCAGCCCAAGCTCTTTTTGCACGCTGTTGATGGCGTGAGTTTTGAGATTGAAAAAGGCAAAACACTGGCGCTGGTCGGTGAATCCGGTTGCGGCAAAAGCACCGTCGCCAAGCTGATGGTCGGCCTGTACCAGCCCACACGCGGCAACATGACGTTTGACGGCATGGACGCGCACGCCACCTACAAGAGCGCAACGGGCTTGAAGTTGCGCGAACGCATTCAAATGATTTTTCAGGACCCGTATGCGTCGCTCAACCCGCGCTGGATCGTGGAAGACATCATCGGCGAGCCGCTCAAAGAGCACGGCATCATCACAGATGCCGCCGAGCTGAAAGCCAAGGTGGGTGACTTGCTCAAATCTGTGGGCCTGAGCCCGCTGGATGGCCCCAAATACCCACACCAGTTTTCTGGCGGGCAACGCCAGCGCATTTCGATTGCCCGGGCGCTGGCCACCAACCCCGAGTTTCTGGTCTGCGACGAGCCGACCAGCGCGCTGGACGTGAGCGTGCAGGCACAAGTGCTCAACATCATGAAAGACCTGCAAAAGCAGCGCGGGCTCACTTACCTTTTCATCAGCCACAACCTGGCTGTGGTGCGCCACGTCAGCGACACGGTCGGCGTGATGTACTTGGGACGTCTGGTCGAGCTGGCCGACAAACAGTCATTGTTTGCCACACCGCGCCACCCGTACACCCGCATGTTGCTCGACGCCATCCCGAAGATGCACGACACAGGCCGCGCCCGCACCGCGGTGCAAGGCGAAGTGCCGAACCCCCTCAACCCGCCGACCGGTTGTGCCTTTAACCCGCGCTGCCCACATGCCAACGACCGTTGCCGCACCGAGCGGCCTGTGCTGAAGTTGCTGCATGGGATCAAGGTGGCTTGTCATGCTGTGGAAGAGGGGCGGATTTAGGTTTGCTATTTATTTTGTAGCTGGTTGCGCCCGGATTTATTGGATTAAGCACTAAAAACGCTCCGGAAATTTACCCCAAATCCAATATCGCATTCAAATGCTCCTTGGCATTTTTCAACACCGCTGAACTCACCTTGCCCCACGGATGCGGACGCGCACCACGCGCTTCCCAGTCAAACGTAGACACCTGATTGGCGTTGATAAAGCTTTTTTGCGTTTTCGATACCGGGTTCTCCAGCTGAAACGGATTAAACCCCCTGGCCTTCGGGTCGCCGTGGTGTTGGCTGGTCATGGCCAGGCCCATCACGGTTTTGGTTTTGGCGTTGAACTGCTTGGGTGACAACACCAAAAACGGATGTTGCCCGGCCATTTCTTTGCCCGCCTGCGGCGTGAAGTTCAGCCAAATGATTTCTCCCAGCTCGGGCACCCACAGGCTTTGCGCTGCAGTCATGGCAGCTCACGTCCAACGCTTGGGCCGTAGTCCACCAGGTCAATGCTGCCTTCGTCTGGCATCTGAGCAAGTAACTCGCTCAAGCTCACTTTGGGCTTGACCGCCTCAATCACGATTCGGCCTTTTTCATGAAATATCCGCACCGGGTCGGCCACTTGTAACTGCGCTTGACGCAACATGTCAGATGTCAGTCGCACGCCTTGGCTGTTGCCCCATTTAAGGATGCTGGCTTGTCGATGTGCAATGCTTGCGGTCATGGTGCTTCTTTCGTTAATGTATATACCTAGTGTAGCCAATAGGCCTCGCCTGGGCAAGTTGTACAAACCCAGCGCCGAGCCAATCCTCCAGGGCAAGAGGCGTGCGTAATGCACGCAAACCAGAGCGGCGGGCAGTCCGAGATCCGGTGCGATACTGGCAAAACAATCGCACACACGCCATGGCTCAAGACTTATTTACCCAAAGCTACTACACCAACACACTGCTTGACGACGGCTTTATCAAGCAAAAAGCGGGTCAATTGCGCGCCAAGCCAATCCCGTATGACCTGCAGGCGTGGCTAGCCCAGCATTTTGATGCCGCCACATTTGCCCTTGGCAGTGAAGCTCAGCTTGAAACCGATCTTATTGGCCCGCTACTGTCTCAATTGGGTTGGGTAAAAATCGCCCAAAATTCAGTCACTGTTCAAGGCAAGGTAGCCAAACCTGATTGGTGCTTACGACTTGACCGCGACCAGGACAAAGCACTGATAACCGCCATCTGCGAGTCAAAAGCCTGGGACAAAACGCTGGACACAGGCAAGGCTGACCGCGAAAACAACCCCCACCACCAGTTGCAAGACTACCTCAGCACGCTGCGGGTGCGCTTCGGGTTTTTAACCAACGGCCGCATTTGGCGCGTGTACGACACCGACAAAATAACCGCCAAAAAAACCTTTATTGAATTTGATCTGCAGCGCTTGTTGGCACTGGACGACGCAGACGAAAAAGCCGAAGGCTTGGGCCTGTTTGCCTTCTTTTTTGGCCGCAACACCTATGCACCGCCCGCCGAGGCGGGCAAGGCCAGCGCCATTGAGCAAGCCATTGCCGCGTCAAGCGACTTCACGCTGGCGGTTGAGGAAAACCTCAAAGCCGTGATTTACGGTTACGCGGGTGAAGACTCACTGTTTGAAATCATGGGCAAGGCGATTCACGCAGCCAACCCCAAGGCCAGCTTGGGCCAAGTGTATGAAAACAGCGTGGTGCTGCTGTTCAGGCTGTTGTTTGTGGTTTATTTTGAAGACAAGAACCGCCCGCTATTGGCCAAGCACCCGTTCTACCAACGCTACAGCCTTGACAATATTTTTCAAACCCTGCGTCAACCAAGCCCTGACCGCGGCCAGAGCCATGACGGCGTGTACGCCCTCAAGCAACTGTTTGAGATGCTGGACGAAGGTGCAGAAGACATCGACATCCCCCTGTTCAACGGTGGCCTGTTTGACCCGGCACGCGCGCCCCTGCTGCTGCGCCCCAAGATTTTTGACAATGCCACTTTGGGCCAGCTGCTGGAAAAGCTGCTGTACAAAACCAGCCGTGGTCAGACCTTGTTCGACACCCGGCGCGACTTTAAAAACATGAGCGTGACCCACCTGGGCCGCATTTATGAAGGGCTGCTGGAGTTCCGCTTTGAGCGTGCGCTGGAAACCGCCGTGTACCTGGAGTACGAAAGCACCGCCACCAAAGGCAAAGCCGTAGAAGCCTATTTTGGCGCTTACGACCAAGCCCTGATTCGCAAAGAAAAAGGCTTTAAATCGCTGCGCGAAATCAGCGTTAAAAAAGGCGACGTGTTTCTCAAAAGCGCCAGCAACTCCCGCAAAACCACCGCCAGTTACTACACCGAGCCCGTGCTGTCGCAACCGCTGGTCAAAGCCAGCATCGACCGCGCCATAGCCAGCGCCCAAGCCAGCGGCAATGCCGATGGCCGCGCTTTCATGGCACTCAAAATTTTGGACAACGCCTGCGGCAGCGGCCACTTTTTGGTAGAAGCCTTGGGCTACCTGACTGACCTGGCGCTGGCGCGGCTTGACACAGATACCGCCCTGCAAGAGCTGGTGGCTCAAGAGCGTGCCAAGATTACCGAGCAACTCCAATTTTTAAACCTGCACTACGAGCCCGAAGACGCGCAAATCCTCAAACGCGCCTTGCTCAAACGCTGCATCTTTGGGGTGGACCTGAACCCCTTTGCCGTAGAGCTGGCGCGCCTGTCGCTGTGGATGGACAGTTTTATCTTTGGCACGCCGCTGTCGTTTATTGAGCACCATGTGCAGCACGGCAACTCGCTCATGGGGGCCAGCGTGCAAGACTTCATCAAGTACAACGCGGTTGAGGTGGCGCAAGACGATATGTTTGTAGACAACCTGGGCGCAAAGTTTGACGACCTGCGCACGGTCATGCACGAGCTAGACGCCATGCGCGACACCACCGCCGCCGAAGTAGAGCAGTCCAAAGCGCTGTGGAAAAACACCATTGCCCCCAAGCTCAACCAGCTCTCACGCGCACTGAGCTTTGTGTGCACGGGCCGCGCCATGCTGGCCGAGGGCGATGCCAAAGCGTGGGAGGCGCTGAAGAAAACGCCCGACATCATCACCCAGCTGTTTGACGAGCATGCCAAAAAAAGCGCCGCCCTCAAGCAGGTGGAGGCCTACGCAGCCAAATATCACTTCTTTCATTTTGAAGTGGCCTTTCCCGAGGCCTTTGCCGGGGGCAAGCGTGGCTTTGACATCATCGTAGGCAACCCGCCGTGGGACAAAACCAAGTTTGCCGATACCGACTTCTTTCCGCAGTACCACAGCAACTACCGCAGCTTGAAGAACCTTGACAAGGCCGCCGTGCAAAAGCGCCTGCTGGAGAGCGCGCACATTGCCAGCGCTTACGAAGCAGCAAAACGCGAAATGGAAGTGGCGGACGACTACTACACCGCAGCATCCCCATTGAACAAAGGCGCGGGCGATGGCAACTTGTTTCGCTTGTTTGTAGAGCGCAACCTGGGGCTACTAGCCGAGGGCGGCAGCTTGAACTACGTGCTGCCCAGTGCGCTCATGTTTGAAGAAGGCTCCACCATACTGCGCAAGCACATTTTTACGCACTGCCAGATGCCGTTTTTCTGGAGTTTTGAGAACAACAAAGGCATCTTTGCGGATGTTCACCGCAGCTATAAATTTGCCCTCATGCAAATTGTTAATGCACAGCCAAAGCCAGATGCTGTGATCGACACCGCCTTTTACGTACTCGACCCCGCCGAGTTGCAACAGCCCCAGCGGCACATTGCCTACCCGCTAGCCACACTCAAAGCGCTTTCGCCAGAGCATTGGGCGCTGATGGAGCTGCGTACTGAGGATGACTTGCGTGTTTTGGAAAAATGCTACGCCGCATTCCCTGCTTTGTCCGCGAACTGGTTGGATTTTCGGCGCGAATTGCACATGACGGATGACAAAGACCTGTTCATTGAAAATGCCGCACCTGGCTTGCTGCCTTTGTTTGAAGGCAAGATGATTTGGCAATACAGCCATGTATTTGATACACCGCAATATTGGCTGGATGCACAAGCGTTTGACCAACGCCTGCACAGCAAAGAGTTGCACCGCATGGCGCAAGACCTGGGCGTGCCCAAGGCTGATGTGGCCCAACACGCCAGCGCTATCCGCTACGACCGTGCGTTTGTTCGGATGGGTTTTCGCACAATTGCCCGTGACACAGACGAACGCACATTAATTTTTACGCTGCTACCCAAAAACTGTGGTTCTGGGCACTCCATGTTTCTTAACACGCCCAAGCGCTACGCGCTTGATGAGTCGGGTGCGGTCCATGTGCAAGCGGTATCGTCTTTGCGCCTGTTGTTTGCGCTGGCGTTGTTTAACAGCCTGCCGGTGGACTGGGTTGCGCGACAGATGATTCAAATCAACGTTAGCCAAACCTACCTCTACCGCCTGCCCATGCCGCAGCCCACAGACGACGACATCCGCAGCCACCCGGCCTACGCGCAACTCGCCAAAAATGCGTTGCTGCTCACACTGGCTGCATCGTGGGACGACTTTGCCGAGCTGGCACCGCTGTTTAACGTGCAGCCCCAAGACCTGCCGCAAACCGCCAAAGCCAAAGACATGCTGCGCGCCCAAAACGACAAACTGGTGGCCGGGCTGTATGGCATAACGGACACTGAACTTGCTCACCTGCTGCAAAGCTTCAAGGTCATGGCCAGCAAGCGGCCAGAATATTTAGCCATCTTGGGGTAAGCCATGTACGCCATTTGTCGCTTGCAATATGCGTCTGGCCAATGGTGCTGGAGTGTTGCATTTTCACGCTGCGGGGCTCGGTATTTAAAGCGATTCTTCGACACAGGTCATGGCAGCAGAGCGGCAGCACTGAAAGCTGCGATAGCCTGGCGCGACGCGAAGCTGGCAGAGCTTGAAACCCTGAGCGTGGCAGCGTTCTGCCAGCTCAAACGCGACAACAACACCAGCGGCGTACCGGGCGTTCACTTCCTGACTTCAGCAAGACAGCCGCATGGCATCTGGCAGGCCAAGCTCAAAATAGCGGGCAAAGGTAAACACAAGTCGTTCTCAGTGCTCAAGCATGGCTGGCAAAGCGCCTACGAGCAAGCCGTTGCCGCACGTGAGCAAATGCTGGCCGAGGCTGCTGACACGCCTTACCTGTATGACAAGCTGGCAAAAAAACTGGCGGCAAAGGCACCGTTAAAGAAGTAGCATTGCCTGATGCCACATGCCCAAACAACACGCCGTTTTTACTGCCTGATTTATCTTGCGCTTGCCACGCTTTTAAGCAGTTGCGCCAGCAAGCCTGAAGCACCTTTGCTACGCCCTATGACCACTGAGGCGCAGGCCATCACCACCAAGCGCGTGGACGCGCTGCTGCCGATGGACGCCCTGCTGCTGGGCGAGCAGCATGATGCCACCGAACACCAGGTGATTCACCAACAGGTCATTGCCGTGCTGGCCCAGCGCGGGTTGCTTGCCGGGGTGGCGCTTGAAATGGCCGATGCCGGGCTGACAACCGCCAGGCTGCACCCCTCATCCACTGAGCAGGAAGTCAAAAATGCCTTGAAATGGAACGACAAAGCCTGGCCGTGGCAGGCCTACGGCCCGGCAGTGATGACCGCCGTGCGGGCTGGCGTTGTGGTCATGGGGGCCAACTTGCCAGCAAGTGCCATGCGCGGCAGCATGGCTGACAGCACGCTTGACGGCCAGTTGCCCGGCCCGGCGCTCAAAGCGCAGCAACAACTGATTCGCGTTGGCCACTGCAACCTGCTGCCAGAAAGCCAGATCACGCCGATGACGCGTATCCAGATAGGCAGAGACATCAGGATGGCTGAGACGCTGAAAGATGTGGCACTGCCCGGCAAAGTGGTGGTGCTGCTGGCTGGCAGCGCCCATGTGGACCGCCTGCTGGGCATACCGCAGCATGTGCCTGCCAGCCTGAAGGTCAAGGCGGTGCGGCTACGAGCGGGGGACGCGGCAGCGACTGACCAGGCCGATGCATTTGATGCCGTGTGGGCGACGCCAGCTTTGCCAGAGAAAGATTATTGTGCGGCTTTCAAGGCGCAGATGGGGAAGTGAGGCCCGCTCAAATTACTATAAATTCAGGAGCTGCTTGCGCCCGTATCTATTGCCTTAAAGGCTGATTTGATACTCAAAATCGCCGCAAAACGCTGATCTTTACACTTTTTCAGTCTTTTCAAGTGCCCGGTCTGCATAACGGTTGAAACGCCAGGCCGTGCCGTCTGCTGTGATACGGTGCCAGGTGCTGCGCTTGTCAAACGGGCTCATGGCGGGCCAGTTTTGTACTTCTTCAAAGGTGCGGCCACAGCCCTTGCACATCTCGTCGCCCTGGCTGGTGGAGCAAATGGCAATGCAGGGCGCATCCACCGTGGTGTCGTACCAGGCTTGCCAGGCAGTCATGGCTTTGGGTGGGAAGCCTGCCACGCCAACGTCGTCTTCACGGTAAAAAACCATCAGCGCATAGACCTCGGCCAGCGCCCGCAGCTCGGGTGCCAGGGTGATGCCGTCGGGGGATGGCGAGCGTTCGCGCCAGTAGTTGATGGCCGCTTCGATGTCGGTGATGTGGATGGTGGGCATGAGCGATTGATTATCGCTGTGCTGATGTTTGGCTTGTTGGTTTGGGTTAAATGTTTGGGTTATTCTTGCGGCCATGAAATTCATTCTTAAATGGCTGTGCAGCGCGCTGGCACTGCTGGCGGTGGCGTATCTTTATTCAGGCGTTGTGGTGACCAGTTTTACCGGTGCGTTGATAGCCGCCGCGGTGCTGGGCGTGCTCAACACTTTCATCAGGCCGCTGCTGGTGCTGCTAACGCTGCCGGTCACAGTGGTCACGCTGGGGCTGTTCATGTTTGTCATCAACGCGCTGATGTTCTGGGCGGCGGCCAGCCTGGTCAGCGGCTTGAACGTCAATGGTTTTGTTGCGGCGCTGATTGGCTCGGTGATTTACTCACTCTTGCAGCTTGCGATCGACTTTATCCTGGAGCGCCTGCTCCCGAACAAGTGAATCTACCTGGCGCGCCCGGGTGTCGATGATGGATGCGTCCATGAAGTCGCCACTGGCAGGGTTGCTACGCAGCATGGCTTGCGCGGCACGCAGGCGGTCAAGGGCCGCTGGATAGTCGAGCTGCGCCACTTGCGCTTCAGCGTCAGCTCGAATCGCCCGCGCGGTCAGATTTTGATTGCCATAGGCCACCGCCAGCAAGCGCCAGGCTGCGGAGTCTTTGGGGTGGTCAGCCACCCAGGTGCTCAGGCGGCTGGCCACGTCTTTGGGTTTGCCGGCGGCCAGCAGCGCGCGGGACTGCAGGAGCAAAGCCGCACGCGACGTGGTTTTGCTGATGTCGATTTGTGCAACATCGGGGGGCAGTTGACCTGCTTCGAGCGCCACTTCAAGCTGCAACAGTGCCAGCGTTTTACTGGACTGTGAATCAGGCGTGTTGCCTGCCAGACCCGCACGCAGTTTATCGGTAAAAATTTGAGCAGATTTAAAGTCGCGCGACTTCAGGGATGCCAGGACACCCGCGTACAGCGCACCGACTGAACGGGGATCTGCAGCCGCGCTGGCATTGGCGGCAATGCGCTGCGCTTCGGTTGTCATGGCACGCAAACTGTCCACGCCGGGGTCGCCCAGCACCTGGGCGCGGGCGGACATCATGGCGTGTTGCAATGCATGCTGTGCGGCGGCGGCACTGTTTAAGCCCGGTATAACGGGCCCGTTCAGTGTCGTCAACTGCTGGCGCGCCTGTGCATCGCCAATGCGTTCGGTACTGAGCGGGTGGGTGCGCAAATACGCAAAGCCACCACTGTCGTTCAGGCGTGCGGCTTGCTGCAACTTTTCAAACATACCCACCACGCCGCGCGCGTCAAAACCGGCATCCAGCATCACACCGGTGCCCACGCGGTCGGCTTCACGCTCCATGTCACGTGAAAAATTAAGCTGCGACTGGGCGGCCACAGCTTGCCCCCCCGCAATGATGGCATTGGCGGCCTGCGGGTTTTTGCTGGCTGCCAGCAAACCCAAAATCATGCTGCCAATCATCCACGGTGCGCTGCGCGACTGCTGCGAAATAAGCCGTGAAATATGCCGCTGCGACACATGGCTGAGCTCATGGCCCAGTACAGCTGCCAGCTCATCACGGTTGCTGACGACACCAATCAAGCCCAAATGCACACCCAGGTAACCGCCAGGCAACGCAAATGCATTCACACTGCGGTCGCGGATCAAAAACACGTCCCACGCAAAGCGCTCGCTCAGCTCAGCGGAAATATCACCTCGCGCCCGCGCCGCCGCCATCAGTGGCTGCCAGATGCTTTGCACATAGTCAAAGAGTACCGGGTCATCAATGTAGTCCGGGTCTCGGTAGATGCTGGCTGCAATGCGGTCGCCAATGCGTCGCTCTTCCGCAGCGGCCAGCTCTGAGCTGTCGCCCAGCAGTGGGAGCGCGGTGGATGGGCGACTGAGCGACTGGGCGTGCAGCACGGCGGGGCTGGCCAGCACTAAAAAGCCAGCGAGCATCGTCGCCAATGCGATTGTTTTAATACGGGTCAAGGGGCAGGTATCCCACAGGTTGTGCAGTGTTGAGGTCGATAAGGACTGTCCAGAAAGCGCTGCGGCTATGAAGCGGCCATGCCAAAAATCAGGATTGTTCAACATACTTATATGATGACGGGTTGATGTAAAGGTTTCGTTTAAGGGTTTTTATCACCATGGCAGCACACCCAGAACTCACGCATTTTGATGCCCACGGTCAAGCCCATATGGTAGACGTGGGTGCCAAAGCCGCCACACACCGGACAGCGATTGCCCAAGGCCGCATTGTGATGAACCCGGCCACGCTGGCCATTATTTTGGCAGGCAGCGCCAAAAAGGGCGACGTGCTTGGCATCGCGCGCATTGCGGGCATCATGGCCGCCAAAAAAACCAGTCATTTGATTCCGTTATGCCATCCGCTAGCGCTCACAAAGGTAGCGGTTGACTTTATAACTGACGAAGCACAAAGCTGCATCACCTGCAACGCCACGGTTGAAACCGTTGGCCCCACAGGCGTTGAAATGGAAGCGCTTGTCGCGTTGCAAGTCGCGCTTTCAACCATTTATGACATGTGCAAAGCAGTGGACCGGGGCATGACCATGACCGATGTGCGTGTGCTTGAAAAGCATGGCGGCAAGTCGGGCAGTTTTGTGAATCCTTAAAACCGTGTCATAAAGTGACAAGCTTTGGCATTTTTGAAAGTCCAAATCACGTCACTCAACATATCTCTACCCGCAGCGCTTGAAAATCGGGTACGCGCGCAAGTTGCTTCAGGCTTGTACGGCTCTGCCAGCGAGGTCGTGCGCGAAGCATTGCGGTTTTTTGAAACCTATCAAAATGCCCAGACAGCTAGTTTGTCAGCCCTTAAATCTGACATCGAACGCGGGCTGCAAGATGTTCAAGAAGGGCGGGTAAGTCTTGTGGATATGACGGCCATCAAGGCTGAAGGGCGCGCAGCACGGGCACAAAGTCGCGAAAAAATTTGATGCCATCATGCAATAAAGAGGCTTTGTAACGCGCCAGATGCGACTCTATGCTGGTGAATAATGTTAGTGCAACATCCTTTCTGTAATTTCCCCGAGTTGGTTTTGGGGTATCTTAAAAACAGGCCCCTGCCGGGCCGCCGGAGGC
>JANMIH010000227.1:0-3767 GCA_031375685.1 Polaromonas sp.
CCACAAAATCCTCAGTCGTGTAATTGATGGCATGTGATGCGCCATTGGCCAAAGCCAGCGCACACTTGACGTCAGACCCAGCGGTTGCGATCAGTTGCAGGCCGAGTGCTTTTGCCCACTGACAAGCGATCAGCCCCACGCCGCCTGCTGCGGCATGAAACAGCACAAAGTCACCCGCCTTCAAACCCGACTGCGGCAGCGTTTTGCGCAGCAGGTACTGCGCTGTCAATCCTTTGAGCATCATGGCCGCGCCGGTTTCAAAAGAGATGGCGTCGGGCAGCTTGCACACACACTTGGCTGGCATCACGCGCAGCTCGCAGTAGCTGCCGGGCGGCTGGCTGGCATAGGCCGCGCGGTCACCGACTTTCAGGTGCTGAACACCTTCGCCCACAGCGTCAATCACGCCGGACGCTTCCATGCCCATGCTGAGCGGCATGGGCAATGCGTAGACACCCGAGCGCTGGTAAATGTCAATGTAGTTCAGACCAACAGCTTTGTGGCGAACGCGGATCTCGCCCGGGCCAGGCTCGCCGACCTGCACGTCCACGAGTTTGAGTTCTTCCGGCCCGCCGTACTGGTGGATGTGAACGGCTTTGGAGGTTTGAAGGGTCATGTTGTCTCGCTTGGGTCAGGTTTAAATACGCGTGAATGATAAGTATAAATACGATGATAGGGCAAGCCTTGTTAAAGTTCAGCACATGAACCAACGCTTGAGCCTGCCCACCGCCCTGATATTGACCGTCCCCCCATTGATGTGGGCCGGCAACGCGGTGGTCGGCCGGCTGGCCGCAGACCTGATACCGCCCATGACGCTGAATTTTTTGCGTTGGGTGATTGCGTTTTTGATCTTGCTGCCCATCACCTGGCACATTTTGCGCCCCACCAGCACCCTGTGGCCCGTCTGGCGGCGCTACCTGATATTGGGTTTACTGGGCGTTGGCTGCTACAACGCACTCATGTATCTGGCGCTGACCACTTCAACGCCGTTGAATGTGACGCTGGTTGGTGCCAGTGTGCCCGTCTGGATGCTGCTGATTGGCACGATTTTTTTCAGGCAGCGGATCTCAACGATGCAGGCGCTGGGGTCGGTGTTGTCAATGGCGGGAGTTGTTGTCGTGTTGACGCGCGGCGACATCTCGCGGCTGGGACAAATCGAATTTGTGGCGGGCGACTTTTACATGTTGATGGCCAGCATCGCCTGGGCGTTTTACAGCTGGATGCTCAGTCAACCCAAAGACCCGGCAGACATTCGCAGCGACTGGGCGGCATTTTTAATGGCTCAAATGGTTTTTGGGCTTGGCTGGGCAGGCGTGTTTGCGGGGGGTGAGTGGGCGCTGACAGAAGCGAGCATCAGCTGGGGCTGGCCCCTGCTGGCGGTGTTGCTGTATGTGGCGATTGGCCCGGCCATCCTGGCCTACCGCTGCTGGGGCATCGGCGTTCAGCGCGTGGGGCCCGCCATGGCCAGTTTTTTTGGCAACCTCACACCGCTGATCGCCGCGATGCTGTCAGCCGCGTTTTTGGGTGAACTGCCCAAGCTCTACCACGCACTGGCTTTTGTGCTCATCATCGGCGGCATTTTGGTGTCGTCCCGCAGGTAAGCGCTTAAAAAGTTCCCGAAAAAGCCCCGCCATCAGCCAACACGTTTTGCCCGGTCATGTAGCCCGCTTGGACGCTGCATAAAAAGGCGCAGATCGCACCGAACTCTTGCGGATTGCCAAAACGTTGGGCGGGAATGGTTTTGCGGCGCGCATCCATCACGGCGTCCATGGACTGGCCGGATTTTTCAGCCGCACCCTTCATGGTGGTTTTCAGGCGGTCGGTGTCGAAAGCTCCTGGCAGCAGGTTGTTGATCGTCACGCCCTGCGCGGCCAGTTTGCTGCGCGACAGGCCCGCCACAAAACCGGTCAGACCGCTGCGTGCCCCGTTGGACAGGCCCAGAATATCAATGGGCGCTTTCACGGCGCTGGACGTGATGTTGATGATGCGGCCAAAGCCGCGCGCTGCCATGCCGTCGACCGTGGCCTTGATGAGTTCAATCGGCGTGAGCATGTTGGCGTCAATGGCTTTGATCCAGGCGTCACGCTCCCACGTGCGAAAGTCACCGGGCGGCGGGCCACCCGCGTTGGTGACCACAATGTCAAAGTCTTTGCGCACGGCAAATACCGCAGCACGGCCTTCAGTCGTCGTGATGTCTGCAGCAACGGATTGCACGTTAGCGCCCGAATCACGTGCGTCATTAGCTACTAAATCTGTAGCAGCTTGTTCTAATGCTTCAGCACCCCGGGCAACGATCAACACATTCACACCCTCACGCACCAGCGCCTGGGCGCAGCCCAGCCCCAAACCCTTGCTGGCACCACACACCAGCGCCCATTTGCCTGCAATACCCAAATCCATAATAATTCCTTGGTTGATTCCATCGTCTACGGAGCTGAGCCATGATACTGAGAAAACCGGGAACTCACTTGCTGCTTGTCTTGTGCGCGGCATGGCTGAGCAGCGCAGCTTGGGCGCAAACCTCCGCACAGGGAGAACCCGTCTTGATCAAGCGAGTCGCCCAGTTGCGAGAGGGACCCAGTGAATCCTCTCGCAGCATGATGGCACTGCCGCTACAGACATCCGTTGTGCGCTTGGGGGACAAGCAAGGTGCATGGATCAAGGTCAGCACCCCAGACAACACCCAGGGCTGGGTACACATGTTTGACGTGACATCATCCGCCGCTGCTAGCGCATCAACAGGCAATATGGGCGCAAGCGCGCTGCGCGGTATCACCAGTTTCTTTAACCGGGGCACAACCCAGCCCGGCAGCAACGTGGCAACGTCCACACTGGGCATACGCGGTCTGGGCGCTGAGAACCTGAACAACGCACAGCCCAATGTTGCGGCGGTTGCGCAGGCTGAGGCGCTGCGGGTTGATGCTGCTCAGGCACGGCAGTTTGCAGCAGGCGCATCAATAGCGGTGCGCAATGTTGAACCGCTACCGACGCCTGAAGTACCAACGAACAATTCACAGCCATCCAACTGAACACTTTGATCACATACCAGAGGCAGGCCCATGAAACATCATTTACTTTCCGGTTCAGTGGCACTCTTGATCTGCTTTGCGCCCCTCACAGCGCCCGCGCAAGATGCTGCCAAGGTGCTGAACCTGTTTCAATCAATATTGGGTGGCGCGCAACCGGCAACGCCTGCGCCCGCCGGACCTGCGGGAGGGTTGGCTGGTGCGCTGCTTGGCGCTACCCTTGCCCCTGGCGCAGCACCGCAAGGCAGCAGGGGCTCAGATTTGTTTCAGCTGCTGTCGCAGTCGCTGGACCAGATTGACGAGCCGCGTGAAATTCAAATCGGCCAGCAGCTCAGTGCCATGCTGCTGGGCAGCAAACCGCTGCTGCCTGACATGCTGATGCAGCGTTACGTCAACCAGTTGGGCCGCTGGATCAGCCTGCAATCAACCCGACCCAACTTGCCCTGGACATTTGCCGTGCTGGACGACCCGGGCTTCAACGCTTTTGCCGCGCCCGGTGGCTATATTTATTAAGACAGTCGAAAGTAAAGCCTCATAAAATATGAGGCATGAAATCGAAAAAGGCCACTGACGCGAGAAGTTACTCGCACCAAACGCTGGAAGAAATCCGCATTGATGCGGTGCGCCGAGTTGAGGCAGGCGAGAGTCCGGAGGATGTGATTGCAGGGCTGGGCATGAATCGGCGCACGATTTACCGTTGGCTGGCGGCCTATCACTAAGGTGGCCAAGAGTTTGAATACGCGC
>JANMIH010000568.1:0-3475 GCA_031375685.1 Polaromonas sp.
CGTGATGCGCAGCGCGGGCTGGTTGGGGATGCTCGCTACGTTGTCTGTGGCGTCATTGGCCAGCAAGATGGATTGGGCAAAGCGCAGCTGCGTGTCTTCTATGCCGTTGGCGGCCTCGCCTCTGGTGCGTGGGTAGGCCAGCAGAATGCCGCTGGCGGTGGTGAAGGTGGCCGCTGAGTTGGAAGAAACCTCAGCAGAGACCCCTAGAGCCGAGCCCAAGACGGGGTTGACGGAATTGATGACGACAGAGGGCGCACCTTGACCCGCTATTGAATCAAGAGCTGATTGCGCGCGTATCTGTTGGTCTAAAGCCTGATTTGATGCTTCAAATTGGTTCGAGGCGGGTGTGTTTGAGTTGTTTTGCGGGGTTTGACTGGTTTGGGTACTGCCAGGCGTCGAGCCCGAGTCTGCAAAGACAAGCGGGGAGCTTGAGGCAAGGTTGGAGGTTGAGCTGATTGTTGAGCTGATGACGGTGGCGCTGTCATAGCCATCCGCCCCGCCCCCGTCGTTGCTGGTTTGAGGTGCAGCCGAACCCGAACCCAAATTATTCCCACTGGCCGCATGGCTCACCGTTGGCCACTGCACAGCCGCCGCACCGATACCCAGCGCGGCCAATGGCAACACGCCACCCGCCGTGTCAAACAAATTACTCGCGGCACTGCGGATCATCGCCTCAGTGGCTAGTCGCTGCTCTTGCGCGGCGCTGGTGGTGCCCAGGGGGATGAAGGCTATGGCGTTGTTGGCGATCGTTGTAGCGGCAGGCGTGGCCGGGTTGGTCACTGCTTTGCCTGCTGCGCCCGTTGTCAGCCGCGCGTCCCCCACGCCCAGTATGGCGTTGATTTGCAGGCTTTGATTGGCCTGACTCGCCTGACTGGCAATCGTGCTGGCACTGGTGCTGAGCAGGCGGCTGTCGCCTGCATTGACTGTTGATGTTGCTGATGCGCTGCCGGGTATGGCTGGTGCTGCAACCCCGCCATTGATATGCGCCGCCTGCCCATCAAACAGTCGGGTGTTGATGGCGTGCAGGGTTTGTAGGGGGCCAGCCAATGTGCCGTCAGCATTCCTCTGCTCGCCCAGCTGCAGCACGCCGCCTGTGATGCCTTGGTAGTTCACCCCCAGGATGTCGCCTGTCAGGGTTTGGACTGTCAGCGTTGTGGTGCTGTTGTCTGCACGAATGATTTGCGGTGGGTTGCTGCCAAAGTCTATGGCTGTGATGCCGGCTTGGCTCAGGGTTTGGGTTTCTGTTGTTGTGCTGTTTTGGCTGTTCGCGTCTGCGTTGATATCGAGCCACAAGCGCAGGGCGGTAAAGCCACCCCAGTACGGCACTGGGTTGAGGTGCTGGACGAGGCTTTGACTTAAGTCTTTTTTTCAAGGCTGTCATGAGTGCAATTACTGTGACTCAAACCCAGGGCCTTGCCAATTCCTCAACCTCAAACGCCTTGACCACTGCTGGCCGCGCCAGCATGCGCTGCAAATAGGGGCCAAGATGCGTTCTGTCTCTGGCAGGTTTTGATTCAAAGTTGCGCGTCCATCGGCACAGCATCAGCGTGTAGGCATCAACCGCTGAATAGTTCTCGCCCAGCAGCCACGGGTTGTCATGCAGCTGCCCTTGCCTGGCTAGCTCGGCATCCAGCTGGTCCAGCAGCACACCCACCTTGATTTCAGCCTGTGCTTTGACTTGGCCAATACCTGAACCATTGCCTGCATTCACCCAGCGCTCAGGGTAAAAGCAGGTGATCAATGTTGCTTGCAATGTGTTGGTCAACCACATCAACCACTTGTAAAAATGCGCGCGCTGCGCTGTGCCGACTTTGGGTGCCAAACCGGCTTCAGGATGCGTGTCGCACAGGTGAAGGCAAATGGCGGCGGCTTCGTACAGAATCAAATCACCGTCCACCAACACGGGTATCCGCCCATTCGGATTCAACTTCAAATACGCCGTCATTTTTTGCGCATTTTGGGTGCGGTCAACCAGCATCAGCTCAAAAGGCACACCGATCTCACGCAGCAAAATATGCGGCGCCATGGATGCGGTGCTGGGGTAGTAGTGGAGTTGAATCATGGTGGTCTGTATTTTCAGCTTTTTTAACCTTTTTAGATACGCATGACAACAGCACAAACTTTCACACTCATGGCGGCTGACGGCTACCGGCTGGCTGCCACACACTACACGGCAGACAGCGACTTGTTTGTGGTGATCGCCAGTGCCACAGGGGTACCGCGCGGGTTTTACCGCCGCTTTGCCGAGTTTGCACAGGCACGCGGTGTGAACGTCATCGCCACAGACTACCGGGGCATCGGCGACTCAAAACCCGCAACCCTCAAAGGCTTTGACATGCAGTACGCCGACTGGTCCACCCTGGACCTGGCCGCTGCGGTTGACTACGCTGCTTCGCGCGGCAAAGTCTGGCTGGTGGGCCACAGTCTGGGTGGCCACGCGATTGGCCAGTTGCCCAACCCGAATGTGTTGCAAGCGGCCTACGTGTGCGGCGCTGGTGCTGGCTGGCACGGCTGGATGCCGCGCCCAGAGCGCTACCGTGTGTGGTTGATGTGGAACGTTCTCGGCCCCATTGGCACACGCCTGTATGGCTATCACCCGATGAGCAAACTCGGCGCGGGCGAAGACCTGCCGATGGGCGTGTACCGCGACTGGAAGCGCTGGTGCGCGCTGCCGCATTATTTTTTTGACGACCCGGATGCCAAAGCCATCGCCAACAAGTTTGCAGATGTGCGCATACCGATTGGCGCGGCTGTCAGTACCGATGATTTGTGGGCACCACCCGCTTCGCGCGATGCGTTTTTTAAAGGCTATGCCAATGCGGCGGTTGATGCGATTGACTTGCAGCCCAGCAGCATGGGCGTGAAGCAGGTGGGGCACATGGGTTACTTTCGTCCGCAAGTCGGCGCAGTGCTTTGGCCGCAAATATTTGCCTGGCTACAGCAGCATGGTTTGCGCTGATCAATTGCTGCTTTTGATGCCAAACAAATCCGCGCCATTGCGGCATCCAATTTTGCTCGCCACATCCGGCGGCAAGTCGCCCAGCCAAACCCGGTAGCCTTTCATCAGCTCTTCGTAGTACTGCCAGCGCTGGTTGACCCAGGTGTCTGAGCCGATCATGAAGCGGCTTGGATATTTGAGCAGCAGCGTGCGCCAATCACTGCACAGCTTGCCGCCGTCACAAGTCAAGCCTGGCCGATACGACAGCTCGCCCATCAACAGCGGTTATTTTTTCAATAGTGCATCGACGCGCTCAGCCGACTCGCCGCCAATGCCGGTGTGCGCCCAGATCAGCCGTGCATCGCTCGCGTGCGCCATCAGCAGGTCAATCGCCGTATCGTCCACGTGCGCCAGCACCGCCAGCTTGTTTTTGGCGGCAAACTGCATCAGCTTTTTGGCAACGGGGCCATTCGCGTTGGCGCTGTCGTACAGATGAAATTCACCAATGCCCTTGAACTCCACCCGGCTGGACGCCAC
>JANMIH010000267.1:0-6064 GCA_031375685.1 Polaromonas sp.
CTAGGCGCTTGGCTTTGTCGCGCGACAGCAGGGTGTCGCCATAGCCGTTTTAGACCGAGTCAATGGCCACCGACACAAAGTCGCCGACTTGAACTTCAAGCTCGCCTTGGTCGTTTTTGAATTCTTCGAGCGGCACATAGGCCTCGGACTTCAGTCCGGCGTTGACAACGACGTGGTTGTGGTCGATGCGAACGACTTCCGCGGTGATGACTTCACCGGTGCGCATTTCAGAGCGCTTGAGCGATTCGTTAAATAGGTCGGCAAAAGATTCAGACATTTAGTTTCCTTGTCCACAACGCAGGGTTCAGTCAGCATGATTGCTGAAAGGTTTTTAAATCTGCTAGGGAGCGTTAAGTGCTGCCAGGATGGCTGCGGGTTAAGTTAATGATCCATTTGACCAGTGAGCCATGAGGCGCGGAAGTGATCAAAAGGGCCGGGTGCTTTGCCACCAGTCAAGAACCTGATGAGTAGATTTTTCAATCGACAAATCAGAATTGTCCAGCAGCTTGGCGTGTTCAGCAGGTTTTAAAGGCGCTACAAGTCGTGATGTATCACGCGCATCGCGAGCCTCTAAATCTTGTTGAATGTCTCCTAGTGTAGCCGAATTTCCCTTTGAAATCAACTGCTTATGACGCCGCTCAGCTCTGCGGCGGGCGCTGGCAGTCAGGTAAATTTTCAGGGGTGCATCCGGGAAAATCACACTGCCCATGTCCCGCCCATCGGCCACCAAGCCGGGGAGGGCACGGAAACTGTGCTGAAGCGCAACCAAAGCGGTTCGTACTTCGGGGTGAGCCGACACTCTGGAGGCTGCCATGCCGGCTTCTTCGGTGCGAATGGCATCCGAGACGTTTTCACCCGCCAAAAATACCTGGTCTCCCGAAAACCTCACTGGTAGTGATTGGGCGATTTGCGCTACACTAGCTGCATCTTCCAGCGAAACACTCGCCAGGTTGGCGGCGAAAGCAGTCAAACGGTACAAAGCACCAGAATCCAGGTAGTGGTAGCCCAAACACTGTGCCACTTTAGCGGCCAGCGTGCCTTTGCCGGATGCAGTGGGGCCGTCGATGCAGATGACGGGAATATCACTGGCGTTGGCTTCGACCATGGCAAACATGTCTTCAAAGTAGTCGGGGTAAGTTTTGGCAACGCATTTCGGGTCAAGGATGCGGATGGGAAGCTGCGCCGGGTTAAACGCCGCGAGAGAAAAACACATCGCCATGCGGTGATCGTCATAAGTATGGATAGACGCGCATTTCCAGTCTGCCAACGTAGCGGGCGGCGTGATTTTGATGTAGTCAATACCTTCTTCAACCGTGGCGCCCACTTTGCGCAGCTCGCATGCCATAGCAGTCAGGCGGTCAGTTTCCTTGACTCGCCAACTGGCGATGTTGCGCAACACAGTCGTGCCATCGGCGTAAAGAGCCATCACCGCCAAAGTCATCGCCGCGTCGGGGATGTGGTTGCAATCCAGATCGATGGCGCGTAATGGCCAGCCATTGCCCGCCTCGCCACGTGAGATGTTCAGCGTGTTGGACGTGCTGACAATCTTTGCACCCATCATGCGGGCAGCGTCAACAAAACGAATGTCGCCTTGGATTGAATCTGCGCCGACACCTGTAATCTCTATGCCATTTGATCTTGTAGTGCCTGCTGATAAGGCACCAAGCGCTATAAAATAACTAGCGGACGATGCATCGCCTTCGACATGAATAACGCCAGGCGAATGGTAGCGGCTACCTGCTGTAATCGTAAAGCGCTGCCAGTCATCACGCTTGACTTGAATGCCAAATTTAGCCAGCAAATTGAGCGTGATTTCAATGTACGGCCGAGAGATCAACTCGCCCACCACATCAATACTGATATCTTGATCTGCCACCAGAGGCAGCGCCATCAGCAGGGCGGTCAAAAATTGGCTCGACACATCGCCGCGAACATGGATTGGCTCGTCCAGTTTGAGGCGGCCTGATTCACGGGCACGCAATCTCAGCGGAGGAAAGCCCTCATTGCCAAGGTAGTCAATGCCGCAGCCCAGTTGACGAAGCGCATCGACCAAATCTCCAATGGGACGCTCATGCATACGCGCCACACCCGACAGTTCAAACTCACCGCCCATCAAAGCCAGTGCTGCCGTCAAGGGGCGTATCGCTGTGCCAGCGTTGCCCATGAACAGCTGTGATTTTTTATGGATCAGTTGCCCACCCAGACCATCGATGGTGATGGTGTTGCCACTTTGCGAAATAGCGCAGCCCAATTGCTTGAGGGCTATCAGCATCACCGCAGTATCGTCTGATGCCAGAACATCATGAACCGTGGTGATGCCCTGGCACAAAGCCGCCATCAACAAAACGCGGTTAGAAATGCTTTTTGAACCCGGCAAGCGAGTTTTGCCGCCTGCCCGGTTCAAGGGCGGGATGTCCAGGAACTCGGTATCGAACATGACGGTCTCGTTACTTGTGCGGTTTTTGTGAGCTGATACGCCAGTTGGCTCGCGTGAGGCTGGCCTTTTCAAGTTGCCGTTCCAGAGCATCACCATCGCCTGCTTCAATCAGCTTTTCAAGTGAGTGAAGGGTTTGCTGAAAGATTTTTGATTGCGCCAACAGTTCTTCCCGATTGGCAATCAGAATGTCGCGCCACATTTTTGAATCACTGGCAGCAATACGTGAAAAGTCCCTGAATCCAGGTCCAGCCAATGACAAATACTCTGCCCCTTGAGCCTGTCCTGAAATGCTGTTCATCAATGTAAATGCAATCAGGTGCGGGAGATGGCTGACAGCCGCATAGGCCGCATCATGTGCTTGCGGTGACATCTGAACGACGTTGCAACCCAAGGCCGTCCACAGGCTGATTGCTTTGTTCAGTTGCGCTGTGTAGGTGCGCTCAATCGGCGTCAGGATAACCTGCTTGCCCACGTACAAATTACCATCCGCATGTTCGACGCCTGACAGCTCTTTACCTGTGATGGGGTGTGCAGGCACAAAGCAACCCACATCGTCACGCAGGACGCGCCGGGCGGCATCGATCACATCACGTTTTGTGGAGCCGACATCCATCACCAAAGTGTTAGGCGTGATCAGGTGGCGAATGGCTTTGAAAGAAGCTTCAGTTGCCGACACAGGCACGGCCAGCAACACGATGTCTGCGCCCGAGACAGCCAGCAGGGCCGAGGGTGCTTCAACATCAATCACGCCCATCTGGCGCGCTCGCTCCGTGGTGGAAGGCGACTTGCTGTAACCAACCACCCGCTTGACCAAGCCAGCGCGTTTAAGTGCCAGTGCAAACGAGCCACCCATCAAGCCGCAGCCAATTAGTCCCAATTGTTCAAACATCTGGTTTAGCCTGTTTTTTATTATTCATTGACGGGATAGGTGCCCAGCACTTTATAAAAGGCACATATCTGTTGCAGCTCAAGCAAAGCTTGCTGAACATGATGCTGTGAGGGGTGACCTTGCAGATCGATATAAAAATAATATTCCCACTGCCCTGAGCGTGCCGGGCGCGACTCAAAACGAGTCATGGAAACGCCGTGATTTTTCAAGGGCACCAGCAGGTCATGCACAGCGCCTGGTCGGTTTGAAACCGACACCACCAAGCTGGTGCAATCCTTGTCGGATGCCGGCGGAGAGGGTAAGGTTTGAGGCAAGCAGACGACGGCGAATCGGGTACGGTTGAATGCATCGTCCTGGATGCCGTGCGCAGTTGCATACAGACCATATTGAGCGGCAGCACGCTCACTGGCAATACCGGCCCAGGCTGGGTTGGTTGACGCAAGACGTGCGCCCTCCGCATTACTCGACGCAGCTTGCCTGACGGCCTTGGGCAGGTGCATGGTCAGCCAGGCTTGGCATTGCGCCAGAGCCTGAGGGTGAGCGTACACCGTCTCAATGCCCTCCATGCTCTCAGTTAAACGTAACAGGCTGTGGCGCACCATCAAACTCGTTTCACCCACAATGTGCAGTGGCGAATTCAGGAACAGGTCCAGCGACCGTGAAACCACGCCCTCGGTGGAGTTTTCAACCGGCACGACACCGTAGTCAGCTGTGCCCGAAGCGGTGGCGCGAAATACTTCATCGATGCTGGGGCAGGGCACTGATTCAATGCTGCTGCCAAAAAATTGCAAGGCTGCCTGCTCGCTGAAAGTTCCAGCGGGCCCTAAATACGCCACCCGCATGGGCGATTCAAGTGCCAGGCAGGCTGACATGATTTCGCGCCAGACGGACGCAATGTGCTCGCTTTTCAATGGCCCCGGGTTGGCATGCTGAATCTGCTCAATGACTTTTGCGACCCGGTCTGGCCTGAAAAAAGGCGTACCTTCGCGCTTTTTAACCTCGCCGACCTGCTCCGCTACTTTGGCACGGCTGTTCAATAACGCCAGCAGTTGTTGGTCTATGGCATCAATTTGGCCGCGCAGGTCCGCAAGATTCAAGCTCATTTTTTGACTGCTGGCTTACCGGTAGCTGCCGCAGGCGATTTGGGCGCAGCACCGACGATTTTGACCGCTGCATCATCAAACAACTTAGCGCGTGCTGAAACATCTGCACGGGTCTCCATGATCAGCTGATTCACAAAAACGTTACCCAGTTCAGGCGCTGCAGCCTGGTATTTTTTGACGGCAGGAGACTCGAAAAAGGCCACCAGTTGCTTGAGTTCATCCAGCGAGAAACGGGCCATGTAGGCAGGTATCAAGCTGTCAGCGCTGGCTTTGTTGACCTTGTTACTGATGATTTTCGTCACATCGTCGTAGTATTTTTTCAATTCGCCGTTTAGGCTTTGCGCTGTCTGGTCCAACTTTTCTTTAGGCACATCGTTGCGGAGTTTGACGCCCCAGCTTTGAACAACATCCTGTGAAGCTGAGTCAGCCAACTGGCTGACCAGCCTTTCGAGCTCGGGACCCTGCTGCAAGGCAACGGCCTTGGTGGCCCATTCGAGTTTAGGGTCAGGCGTTTGTGCCTGAGCCGTGACTGACATGGCCATGGCAGTCAATGCGATAACCGTGAGTAATTTTTTCATTGGGTTGTATCCGGGTTGGGTGATATTGCGTCAATGGACGGGTCAATGACAGATGGGTCGCTTGCGCTATCGTTCAAGGCCGCATCGTTTTCAACAATTCGTTGCAAACCACTGAGCTGTGAACCTTCGTCCAGACCAATCAGGGTCACGCCTTGGGTGGCTCTGCCCATCTCGCGGATTTCACTGACGCGGGTGCGAACCAGCACGCCCTTGTCAGTGATCAGCATGATCTCGTCGTCGGCGTGCACCAATGTGGCGGCAACAACCTTGCCATTGCGCTCGCTTTGTTGAATGGCAATCATGCCTTTGGTGCCGCGTCCGTGACGGGTGTATTCAGTGATCGACGTGCGTTTACCGTAGCCGTATTGCGTGGCTGTCAAAACGCTTTGCTGCTCATCTTCAGCCACCAGCATGGCAATCACGCTTTGACCTACATCCAGTGCCATGCCGCGCACGCCACGCGCGTTGCGACCCAGCGGGCGAACGTCCTCTTCGTCAAACCTCACCGCTTTGCCACCATCACTGAACAGCATCACGTCGTGTTTGCCGTCAGTCAAAGCTGCACCAATCAGGTAATCGCCATCGTCCAGATTGACAGCAATAATGCCGCCCTTGCGTGGGTTGTTAAATTCGTCCAACGCCGTTTTCTTGACGGTACCCATTGACGTGGCCATAAAAACATACTGGTCTGCCGGGAAGACGCGCTTGTCGCCCGTCAGTGCCAGCACGACGTTGATTTTTTCGCCTTCTTGTAGCGGAAACATGTTGACGATCGGCCGGCCACGTGAGCCGCGTGAGCCTGCGGGTACTTCCCAAACCTTGAGCCAATACAACCGCCCACGGTTTGAAAAACACAAAATGTAGTCGTGCGTGTTGGCGATGAAGAGCTGGTCAACCCAGTCGTCTTCTTTGGTGGCCGTCGCCTGTTTACCGCGTCCACCGCGCTTTTGCGAGCGGTACTCAGACAGTGGCTGACTCTTGATGTAGCCCGTATGCGACAGCGTCACCACCATGTCGGTCGGCGTGATCAGGTCTTCCGTGCTCAGGTCGAATGAGG
>JANMIH010000315.1:0-1754 GCA_031375685.1 Polaromonas sp.
TGGGTGATCTGTGGATCAACGGCGAATAACTCAAAATAGCAACAATCAGGAGATTTTAGTAGGTTTGATATAGCCAAAATCACGAAAAACTACAAACCATTACAACCAAAACCAATACTTCTACGCAAAACTTGTTAGTAATCACCAACAAAAATCACTTAAACCAGACAGAAAATATATTTTTTATTTCGATAAAAACCCCCAAGCCCGGTTGGGATTGGGGGTGATTTTGGAGCCACAAACTGAACAGCAAAGGGACAGCTACAGATCAAGCAGCATCAGCGCGCGGGTCGAATCAAAACGTATTGAGCCAGTTCGCCGCGTCTGAGTAGCACGTTGACAGCTTTGCTTTTGTCGAGCTTGGCCAGTGCAGCTTCAAACTCTTTGCTATTTGTGATTTCAGTGTTGGCAATGGCAATGATGACATCGCCTTCACGCAGGCCTGCTCGCGCAGCGGCACCTTCAGCGGTGTCTACTTTCACGCCGCCCTTGATTTTGAGCTCTTTCTTTTGCGCATCGGTGATGTCACTGACCGCCAGGCCAAGCACCTGCGCAGGACCTGCGACAGGTGGTTTAACTTCAGGACCAGACGCTTTGCGAACAGGTTTTTCGGCCTCTATCTCAGCCACAACAACTGAGAAGTCACGGGTCGTGCCGCGCCTGAAGACAGTCACTACCGATTTGGTACCCGGCTTGACGTTACCGACGAGGCGCGGCAGGTCGGTTGATTTTTCAATCTGCTTGCCATCAAATTTGGTGATGATGTCGCCGGCCTCAATGCCCGCTTTATCGGCTGGCGCACCTGCTTCGACACCGCGTACCAGCGCGCCTTGCGCCTTGCCCAGACCAATCGACTCGGCAACTTCCTTGCTGACCTGGTCAATTTGCACGCCAATGCGCCCGCGAGTGACTTTACCCGTTGTACGCAACTGGTCCGAAACCCGCGCCGCCTCATCTATCGGGATGGCAAATGATATGCCCTGGAAACCGCCGGAGCGGGAATAGATCTGGCTGTTGATACCGACCACTTCGCCACGCATGTTGATCAGCGGACCACCTGAGTTACCGGGATTAATGGCGACATCGGTTTGAATGAACGGCAGATAGTCGCCCGTGTCGCGCTGCTTGGCACTCACAATGCCAGCGGTCACGGTGTTTTCAAGTCCAAAGGGTGAACCGATGGCCATCACCCACTCGCCGACCTTCAGGCGACTGACATCACCTAGTTTGACTGCAGGCAAGCCTGTGGCTTCAATTTTTACCACCGCTACATCGGTACGTTTGTCGCTGCCCACAATTTTGGCTTTGTACTCGCGGTTGTCAGTCAAGGTCACGATGACTTCATCGGCACCTTCCACCACATGGGCGTTGGTCATCACAAAACCATCTGAGGTCAGGATAAAACCGGAGCCCACACCACGCGGCTGGGCTTCTTCTTGCGGTGCCCGATCTGAACGCGGGCCGCGTGGCAAATTTGGCGGCACAGGAATACCAAAACGCCTGAAGAATTCCAGCATTTGCTCGTCGACACCGCCACCAGCTGCAGCTGCCTTGGCCTTTTCAGAGGTGCGGATGTTGACGACCGACGGACTGATCTGTTCGACCAGATCGGTAAAGTCTGGCAAGGTGCGGTTTTGTGCCCAGGCAGGCGCAGCTGGTAGCAGGCTGGTGGCGACAAGCAACCCACATAGACCAGCAACAGAGAACACACGCCAGGGTTTATTGATAAAAGCAAACATCTTTGACCTCGTTAA
>JANMIH010000319.1:0-2588 GCA_031375685.1 Polaromonas sp.
CAAAGCCGGGCAGGTGCTGGCGCAGCTGGATCCGCAAGACTACCAACTGGCCGCTGACGCTGCCAGGGCACAGCTACAGCTAGCGGCCACCAACCTTGATCTGGCGGCGGCTGACTTCAAGCGCTTTGCGGCACTGCGGGAGCAAAACTTCATCAGCGGGGCCGAGCTGGAGCGGCGCGAGACCACGCTCAAAGCAGCGCAGGCGCAAGTTGACCAGGCCCAGTCACAACTCAATGTGCAGGGCAACCAGGCCAAATATGCCGTGCTGGTGGCCGACGTATCGGGCATCGTGACCGCTGTTGAGGCTGAGCCCGGCCAGGTGGTGTCCGCTGGTACGCCCGTGCTTCGCATTGCTGCAGATGGTCCCCGTGACGTGGTGTTTTCAGTGCCTGAGGACAAAGTTGCCGGTATCAAGCCGGGCATGCCAGTGAAGGTGCGCGGCTGGGCGCAGGATGCTCAGACGGCGGCAAGTGTGGCCAAAGTGCGTGAGGTGTCTGCCAGTGCAGACCCCGCCACCCGCACCTACCAGGTCAAGCTGGCGCTAGACGGCCAAACACCTGCACCTCCCTTGGGTGCAACCGTCTATGTTATGCCCGAAGGCTTGGGCGGTGTGCAGGGCATGTCGGTCATCAAGCTGCCAACCAGCGCACTGCGCCAGGAAGGCAAAGCCAGCGCGGTTTGGGTGCTGGACAAAGCCAGCATGACGCTGAAGTCACAAACCGTGCAAATTGCGACCGCTGATGGCAACGAGGCGGTGATTGCTGCCGGCTTGCAGCCTGGCATGGTGGTGGTCAGTGCCGGTGTACATGTGCTGTCGCCCGGTCAAAAGGTCACCATTTACCAGGAAAAAGTGGTTGCAGGTCAAGAAAAACGCGCGCAAACAGCTATTAATCCAGGAGCAAATGACGCTGCTGCTGTCAAGCTTGCTGCGCCCGCAACATCAGCCGCAAAGTAAGCCGCCATGACACCCCAACCTCCCAAATCTGGTTTCAATCTGTCCAAGTGGGCGCTGGATCACCCAGCCCTGACGCGCTACCTGATGCTGGTGCTGATGCTGCTGGGTTTTGCAGCGTACTTTCAGCTGGGCCAGGACGAAGACCCACCTTTTACCTTTCGAGCCATGGTGGTCCGCACCTACTGGCCAGGCGCCACAGCGCAGCAGGTGGCTGAGCAGGTCACTGACAAGATCGAACGCACGCTGCAAGAAGTGCCCTACGCTGACAAGATTCGCAGCTATTCCAAACCTGGAGAATCGCAGGTTATTTTTCAGGTCAAAGACGTGATCAAAGGTGCCGACGTGACCAACACCTGGTACACCGTGCGCAAAAAAATTGGCGACATTCGCGGCACGCTGCCCGGCGGCATTCAGGGGCCTTTTTTCAACGATGATTTTGGTGATGTGTATGGTGTGATTTACGCCCTGGAGTCGGACGGATTCAACTACGCTGAAGTCAAAACCTTTGCGGACGACGTGCGCCAGCAATTGCTGCGGGTACCCGATGTGGCCAAGGTAGAGCTGTTTGGTGCGCAACACGAAAAAGTGTTCATCGAGATTTCGCAAAAGCGCCTGGCGCAGTCGGGGCTGGACTTTAACCAGGTGCTTGCCCAGTTGGCACAGCAAAACGCGGTGGAGCCCAGCGGTGCGCTGCAAACCCCGCTGGACGTGGTGCAGGTTCGCGTCGCGGGTCAGTTCCGTGCGGTTGAAGAGCTCAGCGCCATGCCCATTCGCGGCAGCTCTGGCAACCAGTTGCGCCTGGGGGACATCGCCGACATCAAGCGCGGCTATGTGGATCCGCCCACCATCAAGGTACGCCATCAGGGCAAAGAAGTGATTGCCATCGGCGTGTCGATGATCAAGGGGGGCGACATCATTGCGCTGGGCAAGTCTTTAAAAGTGCTGACAGCCAGCGTCAGCGCGAGCCTGCCAGCAGGCGTCAAGCTGGTCCAGGTGCAAGACCAGCCTACCGCTGTGGCCACATCGGTCAATGAGTTCGTCAAGGTGCTGATTGAAGCGGTGGTGATTGTGCTGGCAGTGAGTTTTATTGCGCTGGGCTTTCATAAGCGCCCCGTTTTGCCGGGCCAGTCGCTGCCTTTGTTCAAGCGCTATTACATCGACATCCGCCCAGGCCTGGTGGTGGGCATCACCATTCCGCTGGTGCTGAGCGTCACGTTTTTGGCCATGCTGTACTTTGGCATTGGCCTGCACAAAATCTCTCTGGGCTCGCTCATCATTGCCCTGGGGTTGCTGGTTGACGACGCCATCATTGCAGTGGAGATGATGGTGCGAAAAATGGAAGAGGGCTTTGACAAGGTGCGCGCCGCCACTTATGCCTACGACGTGACCGCCATGCCGATGTTGACGGGAACACTGATCACTGCCGCTGGTTTTTTACCGATTGGCCTGGCCAAATCGGTGACGGGCGAATACACCTATGCGATTTTTGCAGTCACGGTGATTGCGCTGGTGCTGAGCTGGATTGTGTCGGTGTATTTTGTGCCGTACCTGGGCACACTGCTGCTCAAAAAACCTGACCACGTGATCGAAAAAGCGCACGACGACCACAGCGTGGCTGACGATGACCATGAGA
>JANMIH010000326.1:0-1875 GCA_031375685.1 Polaromonas sp.
CAGCCGTTCGCTCAGGCCGTCGGCCCTGTCAGGGCCCGCAATTTCTTCAACGTTGATGATGATGTCTCTGGCAATTGCCAGCATCGATTCACGGTCTTTGGCAGCACGCAGCTGGTCGCGTAAATGGTTGGCCAGCTCGGGCATTTTGCGCACAAACATGCGTTCGACAATGTCAAACAAAAACATGCGGGTGGTGGCCAGGGAGCGCTTGCCTTCAAAATTGTCTGCCGATGTCTTCAGCGCTTCAACGTTGCGGGACACGGTGTCCATGCCTGTAAAGCCAGTCACTTTTGGGGCCGTTGCAGCAGGCTCCAGGGGCGATGGCCGCGACGGCGCTGCAAAAATGGGCGCAGGCGCTGTCTGGGACGTCGCAAAATCGGTCATGCGAGCGGCTTTTGAGCCCAGGCTTTCAGCGGGAAGCAAGTAGCCATCGGCCACCAGCTTTTGGACCAGGCCAACATCGCCTTGCACCAGCCAGATCAATTCGTCACGCGTTCTGATGCCATCTGCCAAAAACAGCGCTGAACGCTCACGCACGCTGAGCACCCGCTGCTTGGACGCCAACTCCTGTTTGGCCTTTTCGGATTTCAACAACGGCATAGGGTGTGGGGGTTTCATTTGTAAGCACTCGTTAACCTTAACCGCCGCGTGTAACTGCGCAATGACACCTGAAAGCCCTATGAAACTAGCGGGATTGCTCAGCCCCCCGAAAAGCCACATCAATGCAAATAATTGAAATATATTTGGCAACACATGTTGCGCACGATAGACAAACTCGACATGAGGACGACATAATTTTGAGCGTTGTCTGATTGCCGACAACTAGCGCGATGCCTTCAAATCATCGCTACACCTTGTTTTTTTGGAATCAACTGATGAACGAAATTAAAAAAGCCCGCCGACTGATTGAAGCTGACCCCCACACCGGTGCCGCAAAAACACTGGCCGCCTTGGTGCGCGCGCTGGAGTCAGAAGAAACCTTTGACCTGACTGATTTGTACAAGTTGAACTATGACAACTTCAACCTGGCGATCGACATCTTGAAAGAATGGCGACTGGACCGCTACTACTCCGGCAAGGCCAAGCTGCATGATTTGTCAGTGCAGGTCGCCACATTGAAGGCCTGAACCTGCCTGTCAACCCTGCTCAAACGCCGTATTGCAGCTTTTTCAGGTATCAAAAGTGACTCAAGCCCAATGAATACGGGCGCAAGCAGCTACTTAATTTATAGTAATTTGATCGCACAGCGCCACTCGCACAAGCAGTAGCACACGGCATCAGGCCTACACTTGAGGTCTCATGCCATTCACCACTTTGGGCTTTTCGCCCACGCTCTTGCCCCTTTTGCTGCGCGCTGTCGCCAGCAAAGGTTTCACATCTCCTACCGCTGTGCAATCTGCCGCGATGCCCGCTTTTTTACAGGGGCGTGATGTGGTGTGTTCTGCACCCACGGGATCGGGCAAAACAGCCGCTTATGTTTTGCCTCTCCTGCACCAGGTCAGCGAGCGCCCCGCCCGACTTGCCGGCAAAACCCAGGTGCTGGTACTGGTGCCGACGCGCGAGCTGGCGGTACAGGTGGGTGAAGCGTTTGTCAGTTTTGCTGTTCACCTGCCGCAGCGCGTCAAGGTGGCGGTGGTGTTTGGCGGTGTGTCAGTCAACCCGCAATTGATGCACCTGCGCGGCGGCGCGGATGTGGTGGTGGCCACGCCCGGGCGACTGATCGATTTGATCGACCACAACGCACTGAGCCTGGCGCAGGTCAAAACCCTGGTGCTGGACGAGGCCGACAAACTGCTGGACATGGGTTTTGCCGACGAGCTGGCGCGCATTTTGGCGCTGCTGCCAGCTCAACGCCAAAATGCGCTGTTTTCAGCC
>JANMIH010000473.1:0-2141 GCA_031375685.1 Polaromonas sp.
TGCCGCGTGGGTCGGGTACATGTTGATTTTGACGTCCAATACGGTGGTCAGGCCACCCAAGCCCTGTGCGCCTATGCCCAGGGCGTTGACTTTTTCGTACAGCTCAATGCGCAGGGCCTCCACCTTGGTCAATACCGCGCCGGACTTTGCCTTGGCTTGCAGCGCATACATGTCCAGGTCTTCCATCAGGCTTTCCTTGGCCAGCAGCATGGCTTTCTCAGCTGTGCCGCCAATGCCAATACCCAACATACCAGGCGGGCACCAGCCCGCGCCCATGGTGGGCACGGTTTTCAGTACCCAGTCGACAATTGAATCACCAGGATTCAGCATCGCCAGCTTGCTTTTGTTCTCGCTGCCGCCGCCTTTGGCGGCCACAGTAATTTCTACCGTGTTGCCGGTCACCAGCTCGGTATTGATCACGGCTGGTGTGTTGTCACGCGTGTTTTTACGGTCGAACTGCGGGTCAGCCACGACCGACGCGCGCAGCGTGTTGTCGGGGTGGTTGTAGCCACGACGCACGCCGTCGTTCACGGCGTCGTCAACGCTGCCGGTAAAACCTTCCCAGCGCACGTCCATGCCGATTTTTAAAAATACATTGACGATACCTGTGTCCTGGCAAATCGGGCGATGGCCCGTCGCGCTCATTTTGCTGTTGGTCAAAATTTGCGCGATGGCGTCTTTGGCGGCTGGGCTTTGCTCGGCTTCGTAGGCGCGTGCCAGATGGGCAATGTAGTCGGCGGGATGGTAGTAGCTGATGTATTGCAAGGCGGCTGCAATAGATTCAATCAGGTCGGCTTGTTTGATGGTTGTCATAAGGCTGGATTCGTGGGATAAGTTGTGTTGATTCAACCCGCTATTTTGACAGGTCAAAAAACCATGACGACACGCACCGAACACGACACTTTTGGCCCGATTGACGTGCCAGCAAACAAGCTGTGGGGCGCACAAACCCAGCGGTCACTGCAAAACTTTGACATTTCGGGCGAGCTGATGCCGGTAGAGATCATCCATGCGCTGGCGCAAATCAAGCGCTCGTCCAGTGTCGTTAATCATGCGCTGGGCTTGCAAAGCGAAGCCATCACACATGCTATCGTGGCTGCAGCTGATGAGGTGATGGCCGGGCAGCACGCTCATGAATTCCCGCTGGTGGTCTGGCAGACTGGCTCGGGCACGCAAACCAATATGAACGTCAATGAAGTCCTGGCCAACCGCGCCAGCGAGCTGATGGGTGGCCAGCGCGGGGAAGCTCGCTTGATACACCCGAATGACGACGTGAACCGCAGCCAGTCATCCAACGATGTGTTTCCTACGGCGATGCATATTGCCGCGGTTGTTGGCATGACTGAAAAATTGTTGCCCGCGCTTGAAAAGCTGCGCGCAGCGCTGGCGCACAAGGCCAAGGCATTTGACGATATCGTCAAAATTGGACGCACGCATTTGCAAGATGCGACGCCGCTGACAATGGGGCAAGAATTTTCAGGTTACGTGGCGCAGCTTGAGCATGCCGAAAGGCATATTCACGCCGCCTTGCCGCATTTGTATGAGTTGGCCTTGGGCGGCACGGCAGTCGGTACCGGTCTGAACGCGCCCAAGGGTTATGCGGTTGCAGTGGCGGCTGAACTGGCTGATTTGACGGCCCTGCCTTTCATCACGGCACCCAATAAATTTGAAGCACTTGCAGCATGCGACGCCCTGGTGCATGCCCACGGCGGGCTGAAAACACTGGCAGCCAGTTTGATGAAAATTGCCAACGACATTCGCTGGCTGGCCAGTGGCCCGCGCAGCGGTATCGGTGAATTGAGCATTCCTGAAAACGAACCCGGATCGTCCATCATGCCGGGCAAGGTCAACCCCACCCAATGCGAAGCCATGACCATGCTGTGCGCCCAGGTGTTTGGCAATGATGTGGCGATCAATTTTGGCGGTGCGTCGGGCAACTTTGAGCTGAATGTTTTCAGGCCCATGATTGCGTACAACTTCTTGCAAAGTGTGCGTTTGCTGGCCGACGGCATGAACAGCTTTGATGACCATTGCGCTGAAGGCATCGAGCCGAATCGAGAACGTATTGCAGAACTTGTCAGCGCGTCACTGATCCTGGTGACAGCACTGAATCCTCAAATTGGTAACGACAAAGCAGCGAT
>JANMIH010000479.1:0-3713 GCA_031375685.1 Polaromonas sp.
GCTGAAGGCGGTGCCAGTATTTTGGTGATCAGTGAATCTGCAACTGTGACGGGTCATATCCATGCAGACCACGTCATCATCAATGGCCGAGTGATAGGGCCAGTGCATGCATCTGAATTGCTGGAGTTGCAGCCAAAAGCCAAAATTGCTGGCGATGTGTCTTACAAAGCGCTTGAAATGCATCAGGGAGCCGTCATCTTTGGCCAGTTAAGGCCAACCAGCCAGGACGTTGAAGACAAGCCCATTCTCAAACTTGCCGCTAACAACGGCTGATCTGCCTGAGCCGCAGAGAGCACACCGGCATTGTGGTCAGGCTTGTTGCTGTAATATGATGTATCGATCTGAAGTTAGGAGTCCCCCATGAGTGCCGTTCTAGAAAATATTCCGACCCAAATGCCCGACCCGTTTGTCTTTACCGACAGCGCAGCCGGCAAAGTGGCGGAGCTGATTGCCGAAGAAGGCAACCCCGAACTCAAGCTGCGCGTGTTTGTGCAAGGTGGCGGCTGCTCAGGTTTTTCTTACGGGTTCACGTTTGACGAGATCACCAATGACGATGACACCACCATGACCAAAAACGGTGTTTCTTTGTTGATTGATGCGATGAGCTACCAGTATCTGGTAGGCGCTGAGATTGATTACAAAGACGATCTGGAGGGCGCGCAATTCGTGATCAAAAATCCAAACGCGACCAGCACCTGCGGCTGTGGTTCCAGCTTCTCGGCATAAGTTGCCCGCGCAATAAAAAATCGCCCTTGAGGCGGTTTTTTATTGTCTGTACAGAATCAAGCCGGGTAAATCGCGCCCAAAACACGCAACCCGGCTGCGCCTGTGACGCTGGGCAGATTGCCTGGAAGACGGTTGATGGTTTGCCGCGCCAACCAGGCAAAGGCGGCGGCTTCGACCTGCAAAGGCGGCAGGCCGTGTTCGGTGGATGACACGACATGTAAAGATGACAAGCCCGCTTGCAAGCGTTGCATCAGATGCTGGTTAAAAGCGCCGCCGCCACACACGATAAGTTTTTTGCTATTTTTTAAATAGCTGCTTGCACTGGTTGCACAGGCGCTAGCGGTGAATTCGGTCAGTGTGTTTTGCACATCTTCAGCGCGCTGGCTGGCGAAAGGGTTTAACTTTTCCGCCAACCTGACCATGCTGAACAAATCGCGCCCTGTGCTTTTCGGCGGCGGCAGTGCAAAGTAGGGCTCGTCGAGCAAGCTGGCCAGCAGTTCAGGAATCAGCTTGCCGCTGGCTGCCCATTGACCACCATCGTCATAGCGCTTGCCTGTGTGCTGCCAACACCAGGCATCCATCAGCGCGTTGCCTGGCCCGCAGTCAAAACCCAGAATATCACCTGCGGGTGGCAGAACACTGAGGTTGGAAATCCCTCCGATGTTCAGCACCAGCGTTGTTGTGTTCGCTTGCCCAAAAACGCTTTGATGAAACGCAGGAACCAAAGGCGCACCTTGGCCACCCGCAGCCACGTCGCGGCTGCGAAAGTCTGCCACCACGTCAATGCCGGTACGTTCGGCCAGCAGGGCTGGGTTGCTCAATTGCGTCGTGTAGCCCAATCCCGGCTGGTGCCGCACGGTTTGGCCGTGCGCACCAATGGCTTTTATGTCTTTGGGTGACAAGCCCGCCTCACGCAGCAGCGAGTCAACGACATTGGTATAGGCCTCTGCCAGGCGATTGGCTGCCAACGCAGCGCGATGCAGTTCGTTGTGGGCAGGGGAGTTCAGCGCCAGCAGCTCGGCTCGAAAGTCGCTTGAAAGCGCTTCTGTGCTGCTTGCCAGTACGCGGGGTTTGGGGGAAGAAAAGTCAACCAGCACACCGTCAGCACCATCAAGCGATGTACCCGACATCAGGCCGATGTACAGATCGCTCATCGGGTCTATTCGGTTCGGGTCTGGCCGATCGTGGCGGCGGCTTGCAATTGCGTGCTGACGACAGCAGCAAGCTGTTTGAAGACAGGCAGCGCGGCCGCTGGCACAGGAACGGTATCGCTTTGGCGCGCAATCGTCATGGGGTCCTGGTGTACGCCATTGACGCGAAATTCAAAATGCAAATGCGGGCCTGTCGCCCAGCCGGTGGCGCCCACCAGGCCAATGGTGTCGCCCTGGCTCACGTTTTGACCCACGCGCACGTTGATTCTGCTCAGGTGGGCATAGACCGTCTCGTGACCGTTGCGATGCTTGATGAAGACCACATTGCCGTAGCCGCCCTGCACGCCTGCAAACGACACCACGCCGTCGCCAACCGTGCGGGCGGGCGTGCCAGTGGGGGCTGCAAAGTCAGTGCCCAGATGCGCGCGCCATTTTTGCAGAATGGGATGAAAACGCATTGAAAAGCCGCTGCTGACGCGGGTGAACTCCAGGGGTGAACCCAAGTAAGCACGACGCAGGCTTTTGCCGTCCAGCGTGTAATAACCGCCCTTATGCGCCACACCCAGTGAATCCTGTCCCGGCGGTTGAAACCACATCGCTTGATGCGCCTTGCCAGCATTGACAAACTCGGCCGACAGCACACGCCCCGTGCGCAGCGGCTCGCCGTCAGCCTCCAGTGCCTCGTACACCACGTTAAAGCGGTCGCCCTTGCGCAGCGCGCGCCTGAAGTCAATCTCACTTGAAAACATCTCGGCGATTTGAACCGCGACCGCATCCGGAATACGGGCTTCGTCGGTGGCTGCAAAAAGCGAGCTTTGAATCACGCCGCTGGCCAAGCGCGCGTTGGCAACATATGGCGCAGACTCAATGCGTGAGGTAAATGCTGAACCGGTGCGCTCTACCACCAGGCGCTTGAACATGGCTTCATCATCGGTTGGCCAGCGCGTGCTGAATTTGGCCAAGGCTTGAGCGTCGTCGGCTTCAACATGGACGGTTTTGCCAGCGCGGCCAGCAAGTGCCAGCCTTGCATTGGCGTCATTGCGCATAAAGGCTGCAGCTGCCTGGTCGTTGATGTTCAGGCGTTTGAGCAACGTATCAAACGTGTCGTTGCTGCGGGTGCTGTCACCGCGGAAAAGTTTGATGCGGTGATCCGCCAGCGCATCCAGCTGGGCTTGCAGCGGCAACGTCTGGACGGATTCCAGTACCTGCCGGACAGGCAAATCTGATGCATCAGGGGCCAACGGCACAACGCCAAAGGCAGTCACGCCAGTGCCCAGCAGCAACGCAGCCAAACTGCCCGCAACCCGCTTGGGGTGGCGGCGCAAACTGGCAGCGATGGAATTTAAAAACGAAATGGAATCGGCAAGTAGCAAAACTGAATTCCCAACTTGAACGGATTGATCAGGAGGTTTGCAGGACACCTAAAATGATGTTCTTGTTGCAATCAACTGCCCAGTATATCTGTCAGCCAACCCCCTGACATGCGAAAAACCCTTATGAATCAAGATCAAGTTACAAATTACCCCGTTACCGATCGTGTAAAGAATGCCTTGGCCGTATCGCTGCGCGGCTGTGAAGAGCTGATTCCGCAGGATGAATGGGTCAAAAAGCTGTCGCGCAGCGAGGCTACTGGCGTGCCGCTGCGCATCAAATTGGGGCTTGACCCGACCGCGCCCGATATCCACATTGGCCACACCGTGGTGCTCAACAAAATGCGCCAGTTGCAGGATCTTGGCCATACGGTCATTTTTTTGATCGGCGACTTCACGAGTCTGATTGGCGATCCCTCAGGCCGCAACACCACTCGCCCTCCGCTCACGCATGAGCAAATCAAGG
>JANMIH010000584.1:0-2945 GCA_031375685.1 Polaromonas sp.
AACCCGCACACAGTCTACGTTTGCTCGATTTTTATGTGAAATTTACCGGACAGTAGTGACTTAAAATGCGCCATTTTCAGACGGTCAGGCGGTAAGCCCGCTCAGCCAGCGCCTGCGCCAGCAGCTCTGCCGGGTCAATCAGGCTCACATCGGGCATACCGGGCACGCTGCTCAAGGCCAGCGGGATTTCAGTGCACCCCAGCACCAGTGTTTGCAAGCCGTGCCGATGCGCCAACGCCTTGGCCACACTGGCAAATGCAGTCTGCGCCAGCGCCATGTTGCCCACCTTCACACCGCTGTAAATGCCGTGCATCAACTGTTCACGCTCGTCAGGCAAGGGGCTGTGGCATTGCACCCCTGCGTGCGCAAAGGCCTGGTCATACAAACCCGCACTGTAGGTGCCCGCTGTTGCCAGCAAGCCGACTTGCTGCACACCGCGTGCAGACAGGGTGTGCGCAACCTCGCGCGCCACGTGCAGCACCTCCAGTTGCGGAAAGCGTTGTTGTAATTCACCATGCCAGGCGTGCGCGGTATTGCAGGCCACGGCAATCGTCGTGGCGCCCAGTGCGGCCAGTTTGCCCATGGCTTGCAGCATCGGCTCCAGCGGCTGGTGTGCGCCAAAACCGGGCGTGCCCAGCGCAGTGCTGCGGTCTGGGACAGGTACTTGCGCCAACCAGTGCTCCGGGAAGGCCTGGTCAGACACCACCATGCCGCGCCCCCGCATATGTTCAGCGCAGGCGGACACAAACAGCCGGGCAAAGTCAGCCCCTGCAGCCGGCCCCATGCCACCCAAAATACCCACGGTGCGGGTGGTATTCAGGGCGTGGCTCATGGTGCTGTTGAGGGCTTTTACAGCGCTGGCTTGTCGCTTGGTGCTTTCAAGACGGCTTTAAGTTCTGGAGACATCGGCAAGCCCAGGTTCACGCCTTTTGGCACGATCGGGGACTCAAACCACTTGGTGTAAAGCGCTGCAAATTCGCCCGACTTCATCATGCGGTTGATGGTGCCATCGACCAGTTTTTTAAACTCAGGGTCGTCTTTTCTCAACATGCAGGCGTAGGGTTCGACTTGCAGCGAGTCGCCCACGACTTCAAGCGAGGCCGGGTTTTTGGAGTTAGCGCGCAGGCCAAACAGCAAAATATCGTCCATGGCAAAAGCCACTGCGCGGTCGCTTTCAACCAGCAACAATGAGTCGTCATGGTCTTTGCCCAGGATCAGCTGCATGTCGAGGTTTTTATCGGTGTTGTACTTGCGAATGACCTGGGCATTGGTGCTTCCGGTGGTGCTGGCTACCGTCTTTTTGGCCAGGTCAGCATAGTTTTTGATGCCGGATGTCTTTTTAACCAGCAAGCGTGTGCCGGTGTAGAAGATGTTGGTGCTGAAGGTCACGTCTTTGGCACGGGTGGAGTTGTTGGTGGTGGAGCCGCACTCCAGGTCATACGTGCCATTGACCAGCAACGGGATGCGGTTTTGGGACGTCACGGGCATGTAGGTAATTTGCAGAGTCGGTCTTTGGGTTTTTTTGCGAATGTCGTCAATGATGGCCTCGGTCAGCTCAACAGAAAAGCCCACGGCCTTGCTGGACCCAATCAGGTAACTGAAAGGCACCGACGCCTCACGGTAAGACACGGTGATCTTGTTGCTGTCAGCGATTTTTTTCAGGGTTTGGGCGCTGGCACTGGTGGCGATAAGGCCGGTGCACAGCAGTGCGGCGGTCATCAAGGTAGAGATTTTCATAATGTCCTTTTCAGTTGGAAGTAAAAGTCAAAAGTCTGTTGTCACTCGCAACGCCAGTGTATGAAGACTGTGCAATTGCGGTCATGTATTTTCACGGTAAACCCATGACAAAAAGTCATGGCATTCCCGCATCCACCGCAAAGCCATAACGCCAAGGCATGGCCTGCCATCAATCAGCATTGTTCAAATCCTCACCCTCTGCGTAAAGTCAAACTTTAAAAAGGAGTTGTGATGCGTGTGTGTGTTTTGGGGGCAGGCATTGTGGGTTTGGCCACGGCCTATGAATTGAATCGTGCAGGCCATGACGTGACGGTGATGGACCGCGCCCAGCCCGGCAGCGGTGCCAGCGGTGGCAATGGCTCGCAACTGAGTTATTCCTATGTGCAACCGCTGGCCGACGCCTCCATTTGGGCGCAGTTGCCCAAACTGCTGTTGTCACCCACATCACCTTTGAAAATTCGCCCCCAGCTTGATGTGCATCAGTGGCGCTGGGGTCTGCAGTTTTTGGCAGCCTGCAATGCGGCCACGTCGCGCAGCACGACCCTTGCGCTGCTGCAACTGGCAGCCGAAAGCCGCCAGGGCTTTGACGCCATGCTGGCCAGAGAACGGCTAGCGGTGGACTTTTCGAGCACCGGCAAGCTGGTGCTGTTTTCAACCGATGCATCATTTGCCGCTGCACAAAAGCAGATGCTGCTGCAAAGAGACATGGGCAGCGAGCAAGAAGCAGTCAGCGCCGAGCGATGTGTAGCCATTGAACCCGCACTGGCCAGCTACGCAACCCAAATCAAAGGCGCGATTTACACCCCCAGTGAATGCGCTGCCGATTGCCAAAAAACCTGCGACGGTTTGCTGGCAGCCTTGCGCCAGCGCGGCGTCAGGTTTTTGCTCGACACGCCGATTGAGCAAATACTGACCAGAGCCCATGCGGTCGTTGCCATCAAAACACTTCAAGGCGAGGTTGAAGCCGACCAGTACGTCATGGCTCTAGGCGCAGCATCAGCCCCCATGGCGCGCCAACTCGGCGTGTATCTGCCGATATACCCGCTCAAGGGCTACAGCATCACGGTCGATGTGAATGAAGCGCCCGCCGCCGCACCTACAGTCAGCGTGACCGACAGCGCCCGCAAAGTGGTGTTTGCACGCATCGGCTCGCGTCTTCGGGTCGCCGGGATGGCGGAGCTTGGGGGCTACGACACGGACGTGGACAC
>JANMIH010000494.1:0-13842 GCA_031375685.1 Polaromonas sp.
CAACGTCTTTGGTTTCCCGGACCAGCAGCATGCCAATCACAAAGGTGCCGGCTGCAACAATGACGGGATACCACAGACCATAATAAATATCGCCGGTAGCTGCCACCATCGCAAACGCAGTGGTGGGCAACAAGCCGCCAAACCAGCCGTTACCAATATGGTAAGGCAAGCTCATCGAGGTGTAACGAATCCGCGTGGGGAACATCTCTACCAGCATGGCGGCAATTGGGCCGTACACCATGGTGACCAGGATCACCAGGTACACCAAAAGAACACCAATCATGACCTTGTTCATGCTCTTGTCGTCAGCCTTGGCAGTCAGGCCATTGGCCTTGGCGCTGTCAAGCACAGCTTTCTTGAATTCAGCGATGGCTTTGGCACTTTCAGGTGAAAACGAATTGCGCTTTTCGCTCAAAGTGGCATTGATAGACGTGACCGTTGTGGTGCCAATTTGCACGGTAGCCACTGACCCGGCTGGGCCGACAACATTTTTGTAGGGGATAAAGTTCTGCGCAAGAACACGCTTGACCTGGTCGCAAGAGCTGGTGAAGTCAATTTCACGCGCAATTGGGCTGCCCTGGAACGAGCATGTCTTTGGGTCGGCAGTCACGCTGACGGTCACGGTATCGTGGGCTTTTTTCAGCGCGGGGTTGGCGTATTGCAGCAACAGGGGGAACACGGTGAAGTAAGTCACTGCACCCAGCAGGCAGCCGGCCAAGATGATGGACTTGCGGCCAATCTTGTCTGACAGCATGCCAAAGAAAATGAAGAACGGCGTACCAATCACAAGCGCAGCAGCAATCAACAAGTTAGCGGTCACACCGTCCACCTTGGCAATGGTCGTCAAGAAGAACAGCGCGTAGAACTGGCCTGTGTACCAAACCACAGCCTGACCAGCAGTCAAACCAAGCAAAGCAATGATCACGATTTTCAGATTTTTCCATTGGCCAAATGACTCAGACAGTGGCGCTTTGGAGGTTTTGCCTTCTGCCTTCATTTTCTGGAATGCAGGCGATTCATTCATCGACAAACGAATGTAAACCGACACGCCCAACAGCAAAATAGACACCAGGAAAGGCACACGCCAGCCCCAGTCGGCAAAAGCTGCTTCACCGACGGCCTGACGCACACCCAGAATCACCATCAGTGACAAGAACAAGCCCAGTGTGGCCGTAGTTTGAATCCATGAGGTATAGAAGCCGCGCTGACCTTGTGGCGCATGCTCTGCCACATAAGTTGCCGCACCGCCATACTCGCCGCCCAGTGCCAGGCCTTGCAACATGCGCAACGCCACCAGAATGATGGGCGCCGCAATACCGATGGTGGCATAGCTGGGCAGCAAGCCCACAATGAATGTCGCCGCACCCATGATCACAATAGTGACCAGGAAGGTGTATTTGCGACCAATCATGTCGCCCAGGCGGCCAAACACCAGCGCGCCGAAGGGACGAACCAAAAAGCCTGCCGCAAAAGCCAAGAGTGCAAAAATATACGCCGCTGATGGGTCCAGGCCAGAAAAAAACTGTTTGGCAATAATTGCCGCGAGTGAGCCGTACAAATAAAAGTCATACCATTCGAATACTGTTCCGAGTGAAGAAGCGAAAATCACTTTCTTCTGCTCGGCAGACATTGGTCGGTTGTCGACTGCTGCAGTTGCCATGTTGTTGTCTCCAAAAATAAAAACTTCCAGGTTGGAAGATTCACTATTATTTTTGAAGCAACTGACCCTGCTCTGACGCGAAACTAACAGGAGCTTGCGCCAAACTTGTGGAAGACTGACAACTCAAGGGAAAACCCGAAGAAGAAGTTTCAGCATGCGGTGCTGATAGTGGAATCAGATCTTTTTTACTGGGTTCTGCGGCTAACGCCAACGCCGACATCTCGAACATCTTCCCAGTCCCCGCTTTGAAACCAGGATGCACCCAAGAGGTAATCACGCAGCATGGGAAGCGAGTCCAGACCCCAGAAGATCTTGCCATCGACAGCAAAGGCAGGGACCCCGAAAACGCCCTGTGCAATCGCTTCCTTGGTTTTGTTCTTCAAGCTGTTTTTCACTTCGTCACATTGAACGTCTTGTGATGGCGAAAGTTGTGCCTTCAATGCCTCAGTACGCTCTACGGTACCAGCCTCCTGACCCGTGCACCAAACGTGACGGAAGATGGTTTCGCACACATAACGATTGGCTCGTCCAGATACACGCGCATTGCAGGCGACCGCCAGTCGGAGCAATGGCAGCGGATTGAAGGGATGGCTGGCGGGCATCTGCATGGGGATGTTCAGCGAGTGAGCTAACCACATGACTTGCCGATAGGTCCAGTCGCGCTTGGGCGCAATCTCGGCGGGCCCCAACTGACCGTGGTGTGTGAGCATGCCAGCAAACAACACAGGCTGGTAATCAACGCCATAACTGATGCCTTTGAGCGCCTGCGGCAGCTGCTCGAATGCCAGATAGGCATACGGTGATATGAAATCGAGGTAGAAGGTGATGTGCTTCATGGTGCCTGAAGGATCAAGCCTGTAAAGCCGATATGCGCTCTTCAATATGCGCCCAAATGGCACGTTTGCTGCCATCGCTTGCATTGCCCCAGGCAGCGATTTCGTCACGGGTTCTAAAACAGCCTTCGCACAACCCCGAGCCCGCGCTCATACGGCAAACCGATATACAGGGCGATACTATTTCGGCTGTATCAGCCATAGATCTTGCGCGAGCAGCCACTAAAGTAATAGCATTTTGTTGCGACAACTGCTCTTGTACAGGATCCACAGCAACGTCTACCACGGGTGCGCCGGCCATCCACTCAAGCTCTGACGGTGCGAGCTGAAACACCGCATTCGGGTGTCCGGCTGCCGCCCAGATCGTGTCAAACCTGAACAGCGACTGGTCAATCAGCATCACGACTGGCGTGGCATGCGCCAGAGGGGACACACCACCAATTGAAAATCCGGTTTTTGCTTTCACAAACTCCGCATCAGCACGGCCAAGCCGCTTGCCATCAAGGCACACCAACGCTTCGAGTTTTCTCTCATCAACCCGCTGGTCGCCTGATGTCACCACCAGTACAGCTGCGTCGTCCGACCTGCGACGAAAAACAATACTTTTGGCAATCTGGCCGACACCCACGCCGAGCGCATCAGCCGCCTGCTGTGCGGTGCGGGCAGCATCGTTCAGCATGACCGGGGTGTGCGGGTGTTCCTTGGCTTGCAACACGGCCGCAACACGTTGCACGCCCTCGGGTAAGGCAGTCAACTCAGCACCACACATGGTGTCACCCCCACGTTCGTTCATTTCATGTAACTCTCTGCCCCCCGAGGGGGCTGCGCTTGCTAGGGGCGGCCCGTCGCTGCGCACTCAATGAACCCTCTTGTTCAGCAATGCAATCGCCGCACGCGAGTTAGGCTTGCGCCCCAAATACTCACTGATGAACTGCCCAGCATCGACCAGCTTGTCCATATCAATACCTGTCTCAATCCCCATACCGTGCAGCATGTACACCACGTCTTCGGTGGCGACGTTGCCTGTGGCACCCTTGGCATAGGGGCAACCGCCCAGCCCGGCAATCGACGTGTCAAACTGCCAGACACCCAGTTGCAGGCTGGCCAGCGTGTTGACCAGCGCCTGTCCATAAGTGTCGTGAAAATGCCCTGAAATATCATCCAGTGCATAGTGCCTCAGCGCAGCGTCCATGGCGCGCTGTACCTTCAGTGGTGTGCCCACGCCAATCGTGTCAGCCACACCCATGTGCTGAACGCCGATACCCGCCATCAGCCGGGCCACCATTTCCACCTGTGCAGGCGCGACATCACCTTCATAAGGGCAGCCAACAGCGCAAGAAATAGCGCCCCGCGTGTGGATACCGGCTGCTTTTGCCGCCGCAACAACGGGCGCAAAGCGTTCAATGCTTTCGGCAATGGAGCAATTGATGTTGCGCTGGCTAAAGGCTTCACTGGCGGAAGCAAACACAACAATCTCATCAGGCTTTGATATGGCGGCAGCTTCAAAGCCCTTCATGTTAGGGGTCAGCACTGAATAGCGAACACCCGACTTCCGCTGAATACCCGCCATCACATCCAGTGCGTCCGCCATTTGCGGCACCCACTTGGGCGACACAAAACTAGTGACTTCGATTTCTTTCAGTCCCGCTGCTTGCAAGCGATGAACCAGCTCAATCTTGACAGCCGCAGGCACCATGGTTTTTTCGTTTTGCAGGCCATCGCGTGGGCCCACATCGACGAGTTTGACTTTATTGGGGTAGTTCATAAGATCAGTATCCTTTGTTCGGGTCAACCACGCCGGCAATGCTGGCAATAGCCGCACCAGCGTGCAGTGCCTGAATTTTTGTGGTGATTTGCGCAATACTCTCCGCACGCAAAGTGCGGGCCGAGGTATGCGGTGTGACAGAAATTTTGGGGTGCTTCCAGAAAGGATGTGCAGGCGGCAAGGGTTCTTGCCTGAAGACATCCAGCGTGGCACCTGACAAGTGCCCGCTGTCGATCAAGGCGATCAAGTCATCGTCCACCACATGACCGCCACGAGCCACATTGATGACATACCCCCCCCGCCAACAGCTTCGACAGATTTTTGTGGTTCAAAATATTTTCAGTATCGGGTGTCAGAGGCAGCAGGCAAACCAGAATGCGTGTGCCTGCCAGAAAATCTTCAAATCCTTGGGTGCCTGAGAAACACTGCACACCATCGATGCGCTTTTCAGACCGGCTCCAGCCCAACACCGGAAAATCAAAGGGTTTCAAAGCAAGCGCCACACGCTCACCCAGCACGCCCAGCCCCATCACACCGACCGGGAAATCGCTACGTGCGCGCGGCTTGCGATACGACCAATTTCCGTTTGCAACGTCAACTTCATAGGCGTCAAATTCCCTGAAATGCCGGATTACCGCGTGGCAAACATATTCAGCCATTTGCACCGACATACCCGCATCGTCCAGCCGCACGATGGGCACACCATCAGGCAGGTTCAGCTTCATCAGTGCGTCAACGCCCGCACCAATGTTGAACACGCCTTTGAGTTCAGCTTGCTCGTCAAAGAATTGTTGAGGCGGCGCCCAGACCACCGCATAGTCGGCAGGCTCATCGCCTGGTTCCCACAGCTTGATCGAAGCCTCGGGCAGCGCAGCGCGCAAGCCTTCCAGCCAGGGCTGTGCGTTGGTATCCGTGCAACAAAAAGTGACGCGCATCTTGCTAAACGACCAATTTCAAAAGCTCCGCACCTTCAGTCACCTGATCGCCCGGTGCATACAACAGCTCTTGAACCACGCCGTCTTGCGGGGCAGCTATGGTGTGCTCCATCTTCATGGCTTCCATCACAGCCAACGGCTGACCCTTGCTGACTTTGTCACCCGCCTTGACGGCAAACGACACCACCTTGCCAGGCATGGGGGCTGTCAGACGCCCGCCTTCAGCCTGGGCGACACCCGCATGAGCCAGCAGATCAATCGCGAATATTTGGGTAGCACCTTGCGCGCTAAAAATGTGGACTTCATCGTGGTTTTGATAAATGTTTACCGTCAATCGTTGTCCGACAAACTTCACGTCAATGCCACCCGATGTTTGTGAAAACGTCAGCACACCAATGGCATCACCCACCTTCAAATGCAATGCGCCATCGTGCAGATAGGTCAACTCTGCTTTTTGCAAGGCACCATAAAATTCAAACTCAAACCGCCGCAAAGTAACGCCGTTCGACTGCCAGCCGTCTCGTCGGCTGAAGGGGTCACTGGTTTCCAGCGCCTTTTCTCTCACGAGCGTTTGCGCTACGGCGCAGGCCACAGCCATGGGCATGCCGATGCGCTCCTGCTTGAACAGCACCGCCTCTTCACGCGGGATCAATGCCGTATCCAGATTGGCATTGGCAAACGATTCGCTTTGCAGCACGTAACGCAAAAACTGAACATTGGTGTTCAAACCCACAATATGCGTTTGCGCCAAAGCGGCATCGAGTCTGGCCAGCGCTTCCTGGCGGGTTTTGCCATGCACGATGAGCTTGGCCACCATGGAGTCATAAAACGGTGAAATCTCGTCCCCCTGCCGCACCCCATCGTCAATGCGAACCGCGCTGCGCTCGAACGATGTGGCGTCAGGCTTGGCATAAACATGCAGCGTACCGGTAGCAGGCAAAAAGTTGTTGTCTGGGCTTTCAGCACAAATGCGCGCTTCAATGGCATGACCATCGATACGTAACTGGTCCTGCACCAGCGGCAGCTTTTGCCCACTCGCGACGAGCAATTGCCACTCAACAAGATCAAGCCCAATGATCGCCTCCGTGACGGGGTGCTCAACTTGCAAGCGCGTGTTCATTTCCATAAAGTAGAAATTGACCCCCACGCTTTTCGCTTCGCGTAATGCGCTGCCCCCGGAGGGGGCTGTTCCGCCTAAGGGCGGCCTGTCGGCGGAACGATCTTCATTACCACCATCTAGCCCCTCAACAATAAATTCCACCGTGCCAGCACCGACGTAATTCACAGCCCGCGCAGCAGCCACTGCCGCTTCACCCATCTGCTGCCGCATGGCCTCGCTCAGGCCAGGCGCAGGCGCTTCTTCCAGCACCTTCTGGTGACGGCGCTGCACTGAGCAGTCACGCTCAAACAAATAAACATAGTTGCCATGCGTGTCGCCAAACACCTGAATTTCAATATGCCGTGGCCGCTGGGCGTACTTTTCAACCAGAACACTGTCATTGCCAAAGCTGTTGATGGCTTCTCGCTTGCACGACGCCAGCGCCGCGTCAAAGTCTTCAGACTTGTCTACCGCGCGCATGCCTTTGCCGCCACCGCCTGCACTGGCTTTGATGAGAACCGGGTAGCCAATGCGGTCTGCCTCAACCTTGAGCAGCTCTGGTGACTGGTCAGCGCCGTGGTAGCCGGGCACCAGCGGCACACCGGCTTTTTCCATCAATTGTTTGGACTCGGCCTTCAAACCCATGACTTTGATAGCCGACGGTGGCGGGCCAATGAAGACCAGACCGTTGTCTGCGCAGGCTTGGGCAAAGGCTTCGTTCTCGCTTAAAAACCCGTAGCCAGGGTGAATCGCTTCAGCGCCTGTGGCCTTTGCTGCTTCGATGATGGCTTGCCAGCGCAAGTAGCTGTCTTTGGGCGCACTTGATCCGTTGACGCCGATGTACACGGCCTCATCGCAAAAGCTGACGTGCTTGGCATTCGCGTCTGCATCTGAATACACCGCAACGGTTTTGATGGCCATCCGCTGCGCCGTTGCTGAGACACGGCAGGCTATCTCGCCCCTGTTTGCAATGAGTATTTTTTTAAACATGATCATTCTTTGAAAAAGGTGATTTCAATCTGAAGGCTGGCGGTACGCCCGGATCTGGCCTGCCACTGAAAATGCGTGCGACCCGGCTGAACAGCAGTTTTAAAAAGCGCCAGCAGATGTAGGTCAGATAGACGCTCAGAGCCAAAATCAGCAGCAACACAGGTACAAAAATAAACGGATGCGCCACAGCCGCCCACAGGCCGAGTGGTACCAGCGTGTCTTCAACAAGCGACGCGCCGACATTGGTAAAGGGCTCAGGGGACGTATTGATGGCAGCCCGGGTTGTAGCCTTGGCCGCAAAGCTGGTCGCTGCCAGCGAGCCACCCAGCAAAGCTGCGACCAGAGCCATCGCACCACTGTCGGCACTGAAAACACTGGCCGCCAGCGCGGCACCTGCGGGAATGCGAATGACGCTGTGAACCACGTCCCACAATGAATCAAGCCCGGGAATCTTGTCGGCAAAAAATTCAATGAAGACCATGAAGCCGCTAGCGCCAAGCACCACCGGGTTAGCCAGCAAATGCAGGCCCTGCGGCAGCGTGACCCAGCCCATAAAGCCTGCCAGACCGGTTAGTAAAACAACCAGGTACAGGCGAATGCCGCTGGCCCAGCCCAGCGCACCAGCCAGGGCTACAAGTTGAGCCGTGTCAAGACTGGACATCAGGCATCCCGGCTAGGCAACCAGTTGGGCTTGCGTTTTTGTAGAAACGATTGCAGCCCCTCCCGCCCCTCGGCACTGACCCGCACATCGGCAATGCTGGCTATCGTCATCTTGACCAGCTCAGGGGTGATGTCCTTACCCGCCACGTTTTGCACAAGCTGCTTGCACAGTTTGACGGCCTGCGGCCCGGCGTTAACCAGTGCGTTTGCCAGATCGGCAACTTTGGCATCCAGTGCATCAGCGGCAACCACCTCATGCACAAAACCAATACGCAAAGCCTCAGCCGCAGTGAAACGCTCAGCTGTTAAAAAGTAACGATGCGCAGCCCGCGCGCCCATGGCGCGAATCACATACGGGCTGATGGTCGACGGCACCAGGCCCAGCTTGACTTCGCTCAGACAGAAATACACAGCGTCCACCGCCACCGCCATGTCGCAAGCCGCCACCAAACCCGTACCGCCTGCATACACGTCGCCCTGAATTTTTGCAATGGTCGGCTTGGGGCATTCAAAGATCGTGCGCATCATGGCCGCCAGACGCCCGGCGTCCGCCAGGTTTTGCTCGCGTGAGTAGTCGGCCATGCTGCGCATCCAGTTCAGGTCAGCGCCTGCACAAAAGGCTGTGCCGTTGGCCGCCAGCACAATGCAGCGCACATCGTTGCGCTGACCCAATTCGTGAAAGGTTTGAGTGATTTCGGCAATCAGCGCTTCGCTAAAGGCGTTGCGCACTTCTGGGCGATTCAGCACAACATGCGCAACGCCCGCACTGACTTCTAGCAATACAGAGTTTGTGTTCATTCCGGCTTCCGAACCACAAGATCGTCTACAGAATACAACTTGCACAAGCCCTTGCCATTCCGATTGCAATTTTCCATGGCTCGTTTGAGCGGATCGTCCCCGCCTTCTGCCCAGCCCCAAGCGCCGCCAGGAGCCAAGGCAAAAGCTCTCGGGGTCGATTTTGAAAGGTAAGTGGCGTAGCCTGCTTTGCCTGTGTCTTTTACATAGGGCAGCTTGGATACGTCGTCAAGGGCTGCAAAGTCCGATTTCGGCGGTGCTGCTGTCAAAGATACCGCGCCGTACTTGGCGTTAGCAGCAAGTGGGGTACTTGGCAAGCCCTGCGCAGCTAGAAATTGGCTTACTTCAGGCTGCCAGATACTTGAGCCGCTGCGGGAACCAAACATGCTGTGCGCATCGTTTCCAAACAACCCAAAAGCGACGAGCCGCGCTGGACCTCCCGAGGACGTGTATCTTTCAAACATCGCGCGGTAGGTTGAGGTGTTAAAAAAACTGTCGTTGTCACCGTAAAACCAGAGAGAAGGTACGCGCGTCTGGCTTGCGTATTCAGCCGCACCCTTTGCAAGATTGTTTTCCCACGCAACGCAGCTGTCTTGACGCAAACCACCCGCAAAATTGACCAGCGCCTTGACGCCAGGATACCCAAGAGACCCAAAAGCCAGCGTGGTCCAACCACCATGAGACTGCCCAAGTACAACCATGTTGTTTTTGTCTGCCCAGCTTTGCTGCGTAACGTAGTCAAGCACCGCCTTGACATCTTCTGCCTGCACCCGTCCATTGCTTTCAACGTTACAGCCGCCACCAATGTACGAGCCTGCAGATTTTGAAAACCCCTGCCGCATCGGAACAATCACTGCATAACCGCGCTGCAAAAAATAGCGCGCTGCAACTGCAGGTCGGTAACGACCTTGGAATCTTGAGTCACCAGGCGATTTACCGTGGTTTATCACTGCAACCGGGAAAGGTCCGTCGCCGTCAGGCTTGTAGATGGTCGTTTCAAGGTCAATCGTGAACAATCCCTTTTTGGGAATAATTTGCACAGCTTCATTGAGCGAAGCATCGAGTTCTAATGTTTGTGAAAACGTTGAGCCACAAAACAGTATCAGCACTGTTGCAAAAAAATGGATCGATAGTTTGCGCAACTTCATAGATTGATTCCTTAAAGGTGTTGTTTCAATCAATACCGCTTCGCGACTTCTTCCAGCATCACTTCTGTCGCGCCGCCACCTATGCCCAGCACACGGGCATCGCGCCACAGCCGCTCAATCGGCGTTTCACGAATGAACCCCATGCCGCCGTGAAACTGCTGGCAGGTTTGCAGCACCTCATTGACCAGCTCACCGGTAAGTGCCTTGAGCATCGACACCTCTTGAACAATGTCATGCCCCCGCGTCACAGACCACGCGCAGTGGTACATGAACTGCCGCGCGGCGCGGGTCTTGGCGTCCAGCATGGCGATGCGGTGGCGTATGGTTTGCTTGTCCCACAGCGTGGCGCCAAAGGCCTGGCGCTGGCGCACGTAGTCGAGCGTCAGCTCAAGGGCTCTAGTGCAGTGGCCGACGGCCATTGCGCCCAAGGCGATGCGCTCGGTCTGGAAGTTTTTCATGACCGAATAAAAGCCCTTGCCTTCTTCACCCAGCAAGTTACCAGCAGGGATGCGCACATTGTCAAAAATCAATTCAGCCGTGTCTGACGACAGCCAGCCCGTCTTTTTAAGTGCGCGACCCACGGTAAAACCGGGCGTGCCTTTTTCAACAATGAACATGCTCATGTCGTGCCGCGCCGTACCCGTTTTGGCGGCTACAAAGTACACATTGGCATGCACGCCGTTGGTAATGAACATCTTGGTGCCGTTGATGACCCACTCGTCGCCTTCCCTGCGGGCGGTAGTGCGCATACCCGCCACGTCAGAGCCAGCACCCGGCTCGCTGATGCCCACCGCAGTGATCAGTTCGCCACTGATGACCCCAGGCAAGTATTTGGCCTTTTGCGCCGGGGTACCCGCGTGGTGCAGGTGTGGGCTGGCCATGTCGGTGTGTACCAGCACGGTGATGATGAAGCCGCCAAAGGTGGACTGGCTCAATGCCTCGGCAAACACCAGGTTCGTCAGCGCATCGGCTTCAGCGCCGCCGTATTCAGCCTCATACATCAGGCCGAACAAGCCCGCATCGCCCATTTTGCGCAATACATCGCGTGGCACGCAGCCGGTTTCTTCCCACTCTGCCGCGTAGGGTTCGACTTCACGCGTGATGAAGCGGTTGACCTGTTCACGCAGCAGTTCGTGCTCGGGGGTGGTGTAGATGTTATTCACGTGCATCACATCCTGAAAACACCAAACTTCGTGTCGGGAATCGCTCTGTTTTGCGTAGCCGACAAGCCTAACGCCAGCACGCGGCGGGTGTCTGCCGGGTCTATCACGCCGTCGTCCCAGAGCCGGGCGCTTGAATAATAGGGATGCGACTGGTGGGCAAACTGGTCGAGGATGGGCCGCTTGAAGGCGGCTTCTTCTTCGCCAGTCCACTGACCGCCTCGCGCTTCAATGCCATCGCGCTTGACCGTGGCCAGCACACCAGCGGCCTGCTCGCCGCCCATCACGCAAATGCGGGCGTTGGGCCACATCCATAAAAAGCGCGGTGAAAACGCCCGGCCGCACATGCCGTAGTTGCCAGCGCCATAACTGCCGCCAATGATGATGGTGAACTTGGGCACAGCAGCGATGGCCACGGCCGTGACCATCTTGGCACCGTTGCGTGCAATGCCTTCGTTTTCGTATTTGCGGCCCACCATAAAACCCGTGATGTTTTGCAAAAACACCAGCGGTATCTTGCGCTGGCAGCACAGCTCTATGAAGTGCGTGGCTTTCAGCGCTGACTCACTGAACAAAATGCCGTTGTTGGCAATGATGCCCACTGGCATGCCTTCAACCCTGGCAAAGCCGCAAACAATCGTGGTGCCGTAGCGTGCCTTGAACTCGTCAAACTCGCTGCCGTCCACAATGCGGGCAATGATTTCGCGCACGTCAAAGGGCTTGCGGGTGTCGGTAGGTATCACGCCATAGAGTTCAGATGCTTCGTATTTAGGAGCTGCTTGCGCACGTATTTGTTGGTCTATAGGCTGATTTAATACCTTATTTTGGTTCAAATGACTGACCGCAGTACGCGCCAGTTGCAAAGCGTGCATGTCGTTTTGCGCCAAATGGTCTGCCACGCCCGACAGGCGTGTGTGCACGTCACCGCCACCCAGGTCTTCAGCTGTGACCACCTCGCCCGTGGCGGCTTTGACCAGTGGCGGCCCGCCCAAAAAGATCGTGCCCTGGTTTGCGACGATGATGCTTTCATCGCTCATGGCGGGCATGTACGCACCGCCCGCCGTGCAACTGCCCATGACCACCGCGATTTGCGCAATGCCCTCGGCACTCATTTGCGCCTGGTTGTAAAAGATGCGGCCAAAGTGGTCACGGTCAGGAAACACATCGTCCTGGTTTGGCAAGTTCGCCCCACCCGAGTCCACCAGATAGATACACGGCAAGTTGTTCTGCTGCGCAATCTCCTGAGCGCGCACATGCTTTTTGACTGTCATCGGGTAGTAGGTGCCGCCCTTGACGGTGGCGTCGTTGCACACCACCATGCAGTCCACACCGCTCACCCGGCCAATGCCAGTGATCAGCCCCGCACAGGGCGCTGCGCCGTCGTACATGGCGTGCGCAGCCAGCGGGGAGAGTTCTAAAAAAGGCGTGCCCGGGTCCAGCAGCATTTGCACCCGCTCGCGAGGCGGCAGCTTGCCCCGCGCCACATGCTTGGCCCGAGCTACCTCACCGCCGCCTGCGGCTGACTTGGCCACCTCGCCCCGCAGGTGATCCACCAGCACTTGCATGGCCGCTACATTGGCCTGGAAGTCGGCCGTACGGGCGTTGAGTTTTGTCTCCAGAGCTGGCATGCAGGTCTTTCTAAATACTGAATTTGACTGAAATTTTCAGTTGACGTTCACTTGACGTTTACGTAAACGTCAATTCTAGGCGGATTTGGTTTGTGGTTCCGATTTTGTGCCAAAGTGGCGGCAATCGTCCAGCAATCGCCCATCAAACCTCATCCATAAATCGCACCTTCACGCTTTTGCCTTTGATGCCGCCATGGCTCAGCTTTTGTTGAGCCGCGCTGGCCATGCTGCGCTCAATCGCCACATAGGTTGAAAACTCATTCACGTTGATCTTGCCGACCTGTTCTCGCGTGAAGGCAGCCACGCCGCCGTCAGCCCCGGTGAGTGCGCCCAGCACATCGCCCGCGCGGATTTTTTCTTTGCGGCCACCAACGATTTGCAGTGTGACCATGGGCGGCAGCAGCGGGTCGGCACTTAGCGGGGTCAGTTCTGTCAGCTTGTGCCATTCAGACTCGGCCTTTTGCAGCACCTCAATCTTGCCAACGTAGCCCATCTCGTCCATGCTGGCCAGGCTGATGGCCACGCCTTCTTCGTCGGCCCGGCCGGTGCGGCCAATGCGGTGAATGTGGACTTCAGCATCGGGCGTCACGTCAACATTAATCACCATCGCCAGCTGCGCAATGTCCAGGCCGCGTGCGGCCACATCGGTTGCCACCAACACTGAACAGGAGCGGTTGGCAAACTGCACCAGTACCTGGTCACGCTCGCGCTGCTCCAGCTCACCAAACAGCGCCAGCGCGCTGAAACCCTGGTCTTTTAAATACGCCACCAGCGCGCGGCATTGCGACTTGGTGTTGCAAAACGCCAGCGTGCTGGCGGGCCTGAAGTGCCGCAGCACCTGGGCTACAGCACCCAGCCGCGCTTCGTCGTGGTCGCTGTCGGGCACCTGGTACCAGCGCTGGGTGATTTTGGTTTTTTCATGCTGCGCCTGCACGGTGATGGTTTGCGGTGCTTTCATGAACTGCGCGCTCAGCTTGGCGATGCCTTCCGGGTATGTGGCTGAAAACAGCAGGGTCTGACGCTCTTTGGGGCACTGCTTGGCCACTGTCACGATGTCTTCAAAAAAGCCCATGTCTAACATGCGGTCAGCCTCGTCCAGCACCAGCGTGTTCATCGCCTCCAGCTTAAGGTTGCCACGGCCCAAGTGGTCCATGATGCGGCCCGGCGTG
>JANMIH010000502.1:0-3158 GCA_031375685.1 Polaromonas sp.
CCGCAGGTGCTCCACCCGGCATGAAAAACGAGCCTGCCAGCATGAGCGCCGCTGGAATCATCAGCCAGAAGCTGAAGTTATTCAAGCGTGCAAAGGCCATGTCAGCAGCGCCAATTTGCAGCGGAATCATCCAGTTGGCGAACCCTACAAAGGCCGGCATGATCGCACCAAACACCATGATGAGCCCATGCATGGTCGTGAGCTGGTTGAACAGCTCCGGATTAACCAATTGCAGACCCGGCTGAAACAACTCTGCACGAATGCCCAGCGCGAGTACGCCACCAAACATTAAATTGAAGAACGCAAACAGCAAGTACAACGTGCCGATGTCTTTGTGATTGGTTGCAAATACCCAGCGACGCCATCCAACAGGCGCGCCATGGTCGTGATGGTCGTCATGTGCGTGGTCACCAGCGTGGCCTTTGGGGTCTAGTACGGCACTCATCTTCTCTTCCTTCGTGTCTTGGCAAATGACGGGATGGTCAAACGCCTTGAAAATTTAAATATTCAAAAAGTTTATTTGCGAGCGGTTCGAAGCTCAGCAGGCTGGACCACGTCACCGGTCTGGTTGGACCAGCTGTTTTTGGTGTAGGTCATGACAGCAGCCAAATCCGTGTCACTCAATGTTTTCCAGGCTGGCATGGCACCGTTGTTGGCACCGTTGAGCATGATGGCAATTTGTTTGGCATGGTCTTTATCCAGCACGATGGCCGAACCGTCCAGCGGCTTGATCGCACCCGCGCCTTTGCCCGAAGACTGGTGGCAAGCCACGCAATTGGCCGCATAGACTTTTTCGCCACGCGCCTTCAGGTCAGCCAGCACCCAGACTTTGGATGGGTCGTCCGCTTTTGCGGCCATTTCTTTGTTTTTACCAGAGACCCAGGCTGAATAATCAGCCGCCGATACCACCTTCACATGAATCGGCATGTAGGCATGCTCTTTGCCACAGAGCTCCTGACACTGTCCGTAGTAGTCACCTACCTTGTCAGCCCTGAACCAGGTGTCGCGCACAAACCCGGGAATCGCGTCCTGCTTGATGCCAAAAGCAGGCACCGCAAAAGCGTGAATCACATCGTTGGCGGTCGTGATGATGCGGATTTTTTTATCGACGGGCACCACCATCGGGTTGTCAACCTTGAGCAGGTAATTGTCAACCACTTCGCCCGGTTTCGGGCCACCCGCGTTGGACATCACGCGGTGCGTGTTGTCAAGCGTTGATAAAAAACCAATGCCTTCGCCTTCGCCCTTGATGTAGTCGTAACCCCACTTCCACTGCATGCCAGTGGTTTTGATGGTCAGGTCAGCAGCAGTGGTGTCTTTTTGCGCAACCAGCACTTTGGTGGCCGGCAAAGCCATACCAATGACAATCAGGAAAGGAACAATGGTCCAGGCGATTTCAACGGCCACAGATTCATGAAAATTGGCAGCTTTGTGACCAACCGACTTGCGGTGCTTCCAGATGGAATAAAACATCACGCCAAACACAGCGATAAAAATCACAATGCAGACAATCATCATGAACCAGTGCAGCCAATGCTGTTCTTGTGCAATTTTGGTGACTGCGGGGTGCATGTTGAGCTGGCGCACTGCCGGCCCGCCGGGCAGGTCATTGACAGCGTAAACCGCCGTGCTCACCCCCGCGCCCAAGAAGGCGATTGCGCTGCCAGCAAGACGGGCGACTGACTGCATCATGTTGCTCATGGTTTTACGTACATTCATCGTGATCACTTTTATGCCCCAATTACCAACTCAAATTACGAACTTGTTTTGCCCGTCAGGCTAAAACCACTGATTATAAAGTTAGCCAACTGTGTAGCTTGCCAGTTTCGACTTATATAAGCCTGACACATTGCTTTTAGCAGCCGCGCAGCGCAAACCGAATCTCTCTTGCCAAAGCGGGCCGAAGCTCCGGCCGCACATGCCGACCCACCTGAACGGTCCGTCCCTGCCCGGAAACCTCGATCAATGAACCGTCGCCATCTTTGGGTTCAACGCGGACCCATTCGCGGTTAAATTCTGCCCGCTTAAGGCGGCCTGCTGTTTCAAGTTCCACCACCAGTTGCCCACCCTCAAGCGAAATTTTTTCACCATCGCGGGCATGCCTTGCATAAACCATGAAGGCTGAGCCAACAGCCAGCAACTCGGCCCAGGCAAAAGGCATCACCAGGGTCGCGCCTTGAAACCAGAAAAATGTGGCAATTCCCAAAGAGACCACGCTGAGCGACATAAAAAGCCCAAGCAATTGCGCGGGAGTCACTGAGCAGTTGCGCTTGAGCAGCCACTGCACATCTACCTGGCTTGAATCACCAGAAACAGGAGGAGTGGCAAAGCGAAAAGGCGGAGATTCAGAAGAAAAAGAACGGTTAAGAGCTTGTGACACTGAGCGACACTCAAAAAATGGCAGCCTGGCAGACTGATTGAGGCGTGGGAACATGCCCAAATTAAAAAATGCAGTATAACGGGGTTTACCCAGTGGTCAGCCTCTGAAACCGCCCAAATCCGACCAGCGCATCGGCCTATTGGACTGATTTTTTTCCGATGCCCAGCATATCGCGCATGTCACTTGCAGATATGGAGCTTTTTGCACTGACTTTGACTTTCGGTTGGGGTTTGAGTGCATGGCCGTAAATCACTTCAAACGTCAGGCTCAGACGCCCGTCAGGGCCAGTTTTCAGGTGCTGTTCCAGGTTTCTTTCTAGAGTCGATCGCCACTGCCGCCCGCGCAGACCGGCAAACCGCGCCGGGTGAAAGTTGCGGCCCAGCTCAGCCAGCTCCTGTAGCAACCGGGCCGGTGTTTCGTATGTCAGCGTGATGCGCTCCATATCCATCACGGGCTCCGCAAAACCGGCTTGCACCAACATGTCGCCCCAGTCGTGCATGTCTGTCAAGTCATGCCCGGCGGGTGGCCAGCCAAGTTGTCTGTAGGCCTCGCGCAACTCAATAGCTGTATCTGGCCCGAGGCAAGAAAACATCAGAAAGCCACCAACTTTCAAAGCGCTGTGCCACTGCGCCAGAAGCGCCTGAGGGTCGGCCGCCTCATGCAGCGCCATATTGGCCCACAGCATGTCGACGCTGGCTGGCAGAAGCGCCTCAAAACGCGTCGCCGGGCGAAACCAGCCGGCAGGCTGCCACCACTTTTTCGCTATGTTTTTTATAGC
>JANMIH010000504.1:0-2962 GCA_031375685.1 Polaromonas sp.
AAATCGTAGGGCAGTTTTTTGATAATGAAATCGGTCATGTAAAGCTCACCTTTAGGGTGAGATCTACATGCGGACTAAGTTGTTGATTTCAAATGAGAAATCAACATATTTTGACTTCTTTGCCACGGATTCAGGTGTTAGGCAGGCTGTTCGCGACAAAGTTATTGTCTTGAATGAATAGTAGGCCGTCATTTGACGTTATGTTGTCGTTCCGACGACAATTCAAGGGTCAATACCCCCCGGACTTTCCCCTACTGCCAAATTGAAGCGCCATGAAGACTGACAAGCCCCTGCAAATTCACAGCCGCCTGGCCAGTCTTGATGAACTGACCAGCATTCCCTGGCTAAAGCTTTTGTCGCCCACAGAGGCAGACATGGCCGTCGCTGCCTTGCGTGTAGGGGACGCAGCACCCGGCGACTACGTGTGCCGCGTCGGCAGACCGATCACCTACTGGTTTGGCGTGATTGAAGGGCTGCTCAAAATGAGCAGCGACAACGACCAGGGCATGACCATGACCTACACCGGCGTGCCGCCCGGCGGCTGGTTTGGCGAAGGCACGGCGTTAAAGCGCGAACCCTACCGCTACAACATTCAGGCGCTGCGCAAAAGTGTGGTGGCAGGGCTGCCTGTCGATACCTTTCACTGGCTGCTGGACCATTCGATTGGCTTTAACCGCTTTGTGATGAAGCAGCTCAACGAGCGACTGGGCCAGTTCATTGCCGCCCGCGAAATTGACCGCCTGAACAACCCCGATGTGCGTGTGGCCCGCAGCCTGGCGGCGCTTTTCAACCCCGTGCTGTACCCCGGCGTCGGTGAGATTTTGCGCATCACCCAGCAGGAGCTGGCCTACCTTGTCGGGTTGTCGCGTCAGCGGGTCAATGAAGCGTTGACAGCCTTGCAGGCGCAGGGCGCCATCCGGGTGGAGTATGGCGGTTTGCGGGTTTTGGACCTGGCGGCCCTCAGAAGCACTGTTTTGAGGGTTAAAAAAGAGCTCTAGACCCATGAATACGGGCGCAAGCAGCTCCTGAATTTGTAGCATTAAAGTGTATGCTCCAGCATATGCAAAAACCGCTTGTTACCCGGCAGGCGGTACACCGTAAAGTCCCGCAGGTCGGTAGTGGCGATACGGTTGATTTTCAGGTGGGTGGCCAAATACACCAGGCTGGCATCACAAAAATCCATTGGCAAATCTTCATACTTGTCCATCAAGGCCCACAGCGCCATCACTGCATCGGCGGGTGGTGATTCAATGCGCAAATGCCCAAGCTCTTGCGCTTTGTCTGCCCAGGCAAAAAACACTTTCTGTTTGCTATGCGTCAGCAACGCACACACCTCGGTGAACACGGCCCAAGTTGTCGTTGTTTGCCCTGTGTAGCCCGAGAAAAACGCCTTACAACGTGCGTGGTGGTGGTCTTTGGTATTGAACAGCCCCACAAAGTAGCCAGAATCTGCCAGCGTGTTCATTTGGCTTTGCTGTTTTTGCTTGCACTGGCTGAACGTACGGCGTGCTTTTGACGAATCGCATCACGCACCAATATTTTGTGAGGGCGTTGCTCAGCTGCTTCACGCTTGGCATCGCTTGCCACATCGCTGCTCTTGTTTGCCCCGTCACGCATCACCTCTTCGTAAATCTGAAGCGACGACGGCTGTGCGTTACGGTTCAAAAACTCATGAATGCTGCGAACGATGACCGCAGATTTAGAAATGCCTTGACGCGCGCTGTAACCTGCAATTTGGTCTTCAATGTCTGTAGGTAGGCGAAGTGAAATGGGCATGCGATGCTCCTTTGAGATACATTTTCGTTATTGTATCTATTTTCGACCTTCGCCAAGACGGCTATGCGCTGATAATTCAGACCATGAACACACCCATCGTTCCGCCCAAACCCACCGCCGTCCGCATCCCCAAACCGACCAACCCTGACGGCTCGCCGCTCGCCATTCGCCTGAACAAGCGCATGGCTGAGCTGGGGCTTTGCTCGCGGCGCGAGGCGGATGCGTGGATTGAACAAGGCTGGGTTCGCGTCAATGGGCAGCCTGCGGTGATGGGCCAGCCGGTGGCTGCCAATGCGCGGATCGAGATTGACCGGGCTGCCGAGCAGCAGCAAAAGCAGCAGGTCACGATATTGATCAACAAACCGGTGGGCTACGTCAGTGGCCAGGCTGAAGACGGCCATGAGCCTGCGGTGGGGCTGGTCCAGCCGGGCAACCGCTGGTCTGAATGCAACAGCCGCATGCGCTGGGGGTTTGACCAGCTGCGCGGCCTGGCCCCGGCTGGGCGGCTGGACATTGATTCGATTGGCTTGTTGGTGCTCACTCAGGACGGGCGCGTTGCCAGGCAACTGATTGGTGAGGATTCTGAGATTGAAAAAGAATACCTGGTGCGGGTCAGCCTGGGTGACTTGCGCGGTGAAAACAACAACGTAGAAGCCTTGTTTGACCCAGAAAAGCTCAAGCTGCTGTGCCACGGCCTGCGCCTGGACGGACAGCCGCTCAAGGTGGCGCAGGTCACCTGGCAAAACCCGGAGCAACTGCGCTTTGTGCTGAAAGAAGGCAAAAAGCGCCAGATTCGCCGCATGTGCGAGCAGGTCGGCCTGTATGTGACGGGGCTCAAGCGGGTGCGGATTGGCCGGGTCAATCTGGGCCACCTGCCGGTCGGCCAGTGGCGGTATTTGATGCCGCACGAGGGTTTTTAAGCCTTTTTCTAGCTTTTTTAGACTTTTTGAAGTATGTTTTTGGCCTTCAAGCCAATGAATACGGGCGCAACCAGCTACTAAATTAATAGTAAATAGCTGCCTTTGCACATGTCATCCTCACCCGCCACAATCAGCCCATGACCAAACCTACCCTGCTTGACCAGCTCAACAAACTGCCCACCTACCTGCATGTGTCAGACATTCAGGGCCTGAGCCAGTTGGCTACCCAGGGCGTGCTGGGCGTGACGGGGTTGGCTGAAAGCGTG
>JANMIH010000545.1:0-4267 GCA_031375685.1 Polaromonas sp.
GGGGCAACCAGCGGTTCGGGGCGGGCGACCATGGTTTTGAGTTTGGCGGCTGTGCCTGCGGGTACGGCGACCACGATGGCTTTGGGCTGGCCGAGCTTGACGACCGGGCTTTTGCCCTTCCAGACATTCGGGCTGACCACCACCTGGCCTGCGTCGAACAGCTTGACAGCCTCAAACGCGGTGTAGCCCCAGTTAAGGAGCTTTTGCGATTCGTTGGCCCGGGCGCTGTCGCTTGCGGTTCCCAGCACGATGGCCAGCAGGCGGCGTGGGCCTGGCGCTCCGGCTGCGCCCAGGTTGGGGAAATCGCGCTTGGCGGTGGCAATCATGCAATAGCCTGCGGCTTCGGTGTGGCCGGTTTTCAGGCCGTCAACGCTGGGGTCGCGAAACAGCAGGGTGTTGCGATTGGTGTCGTTGGCGGCGGGTGTGCCGGCGTAGCGGTATTTTTTGATGGCCGAAAAACCGACGTATTCAGGAAAGTCGCTCATCAGGCGGGTCGACAAAATGCTCAAGTCCCGGGCGGTGGTGGTGTGACCGGTTTCTGTCAGGCCTTCGGGATTTTTGTAGCTGGTGTTTTTCATGCCCAGGGCTTTGGCCTGGGCGTTCATCATCTGCACAAACTTCTCAGCCGTGCCGCCCACGCCTTCAGCCAGCGCCATGGTGGCGTCGTTGCCTGACTGCACGACCATGCCTTTGATCAGGTCTTCAACCGGCACCATCATTTTGGGGTCGATGAACATGCGCGAGCCGGGCATCTTCCAGGCGCGTTCGCTGACAGGCAGGGTTTGCTTCAGGTCGATTTTTTTAGCGCGCAGGGCGTCGAACACCAGGTACTCGGTCATCAGTTTGGTTAGTGACGCGGGCTCCAGCGGTGCGTCGATGTCTTTGGCCGCCAGGATTTGATTGGCGGTGACGTCAAGCAGCAGATACGACCTGGCGGCCAGTTCTGGCGGCTGCGGAGCTTGGGCAAAAGCGGTGCTGGTGATGACTAGAAGCAGACCTATGGCGGCCCTGGAAAAACTGAACATGAACAAAATCCGATAACTAAGCAAGAGTTGAAGACAGGTGGCGCACCACCAGGCTTTTAAGAAGCGGCAATTGTCCGTGAAAGAAGTGCCCGCCGCCGGGTACAACCGTAACCGGGAGTGACTGGGGACGGGCCCAATCCATCACAGCGCTCAGTTCCACCGTGTCGTCCGCCTCACCATGGATGACGATGGCCTTGAAGTGTTCGGCAGCCTCAATCGGGGCGGCGGCGCTGCGGACCACGCTGGTACCCACCAGCACCAGTTTGTCAATTTGCCGCGTGGTGTGCAACTTGTCAAACGCATGGGTGGTGACGAACGCACCGAATGAAAACCCGGCCAGGCACAGTGCCCCAGCGGGCGCGGTCTGAGCCACCACTGCCAGCATGTCGTCCAGCTCGCCTCGGCCTTCGTCGTGCGTGCCCTCAGTTGCGCCGACCCCGCGAAAGTTAAAGCGCACCGCCGTCCAGCCGCATTGGGTGAAGGCTCTGGCCATGGTTTGCACCACCTTGTTGTCGAGCGTGCCGCCAAACAGCGGGTGCGGGTGGGCAATGACCGCCACGCCTTTGGACGTGCTGCCTGCGGGCGTGTCGATGGCAACTTCAATCGCGCCAGCAGCGCCTTGAACGGTTGATTTTTGGGTTTGGGCGTTCATGTCAGATGTGATTTTGCTATTATTTAAGGAGCTGCTTGCGCCCGTTTTTATTGGGCTGAAGGCCTAAATAATGCCTAAAACAGGCTTAAATCAAGCCTGAAACGCAGCTGAAAAGCGAAGTTTCAGGCTGCTTTTGAGGGTTTAACGGCCCAAACCCACGGGCGAGAGCAGCCGCCCCACCACTTTGCCGTTTTTCAAATGCGACTCGACAATCTCGTCAATGTCGTTCTCATCCACATAGGTGTACCAAACCGCCTCGGGGTAGACCACCGCCACTGGGCCGATGGTGCAGCGGTCCAGGCAACCCGCTTTGTTGACGCGGACTTTGCCTGGCGCGTTCAGCCCGGCTTCCTTGATTTGTGATTTGCAGCGGTCGTAGGCTTCTTGCGCGCGGTGGTGGGCGCAGGCGTCTTTGCCGGGGTCGCGGTCGTTCAGGCAAAAAAAGATGTGGCGTTCGTAGTAATTTTCAGAGGGGTGTTCGGATGGGGTGGTCTTGGTCATGGCGTGATTTTACGGTTGCAGGGACTTTTCACGCCCAGACAGCCGTGCCAGCAGATACAGCAGGGCGGCATACGGCCACAGCCAGCCCAGCCACTGCACCAGGCCATGAAAGCGAATGAACTGCCCCTGCTCCCAGGTTTGCAGGGTTTGCGCAAAGTAGGCGCTGGCAGGTGCCTGGTTCAGCAGGCTGAGCTGAATTGTCAAGGCCAGCAGCGCAAACGCCGCCGTACCCCGCCGCCCCAGCGGCAACAACACCAGCGCCAATGCCCCCGCCAGCATCAAGCCGGCGCGCACGGGCAGGTCCAGCCAGGCCCAGGCGTGCTCTGGCCCGTAACTGAGCGCCGCCGACAACGCTGACACGAAAATGCCCGCCGCCAGCATCAACAACGCAAAGACCGCTCGCCGCCATACGGTCCGCACCACGCCATAACCCAGCAACAGCGGAATCAGTGCGCCCAGTGCCACACACACCAGCTCAGCCAGCGGAACCAGCGGCTGCAGCTCGATCTCGCGCACCGGCAGCCAGACCAGAAACGGCGTGCCTTCCAGTGCATCCGCCAACGCGGTTTCAAGCCGTTCAAAGACCTGGCCCAACCCCATCGGCACCGCCGCCGGGAATAAAAGTGCCACCGGCCACAGCACCAGCAGCGCGATCGCCCCACGCGCATCAGGGGCCAGCCAGCGCGCCCGAAAGCGACTCCACCGGCCCAGCGCACCCAGCTTTTCAAGCGCCCAGGCGGCGTAAGCACCCAGCGCCGCGCCCAGCGTGTTCAACGCCAGATCAACATTGGACGGGATGCGCGACGGCAAATAACTTTGCAGTGTTTCCAGTGCCAATGACAGCAGCAACGCGCCCAGCACCGCCAGCGGCATGGCCCAGCGCATGTGCCCGCTGCGCAAGCTGGCCAGGCTCAAGAGAAAGCCCAGCGGCGCATAACCCAGCACATTGGTCGCCACGTCAAACCCTGTCCAGTATTTGGGCAAGGGCGCGGTCAAATAAATCAGCGGTGAAATGCCCTGATTGCGCCACTCAGAAAAGGGGTACAGGCTGGCATACACAATCAGGCAGATCAACGCCAATGCCAAGGGCAAAGAGGCAGTTTTAACAGACGTATTGGGCAGCAAATTGGGGGACTTCACAGTGCAGTCCTGGTGCGCTTAAAACGGCTTGACCACCACCAAGATCACCGCGGCCACCAGCATCAGCACAGGCGCTTCGTTAAACCAGCGAAACCACACATGACTGCGCGTGTTTTGATTTGCGAGAAACTTTTTATACATGCTAGAGCACATGTGGCCGTAGCCAATGGCAAGTACCACCACCGCCAATTTGGCGTGCATCCAGCCGCTGCCCTGCCCAATGCCATAACCCAGCCACAACCACAGCCCCAAGCCCACAGCGGGCACCGACAGGATGTGCGTGAACCGGAGCAGCTTTTTGGCCATCAGCATCAGCCGCTGCCGTTCGGCCACGCTTTCAGGCGGCACCATGGCCAGGTTGACAAATATGCGCGGCAAGTAAAACAGGCCTGCAAACCAGCTGGCGACGAAGACGATGTGGAAGGATTTGATCCAGAGCATCAGGCTAGTTTAGTCGCGCTGACCAAAAAAAAGCCCAGCAACTCAAGGTCACTGGGCGGTAAGCCTTCTTGCTGTCACACGCAAAGGCCCCGCTCAGGGAGGAAAAGCGGGATGCAGCACTAAAAGTAACTGCACATATTAATTTTAAGCCTGAATTGTTAAAAATAACAATCTTTAAGGCAGGGTTTTAGCTAAGGTAAACCATAGGTCCAGCTCCGCTGCCAAATTAGTTGTGGCAGGGCACCCAAGCTTTGGCACAATTTGCCCATGACCACCTATGCACCCTTCCCCGCCGGCCGGCCGCGCCGTTTGCGCCGTGACGCCTTTACCCGCAACCTGGTGCGTGAAAACGCCTTGACCCCGCACGACCTGATTTACCCGGTGTTTGTGACGGAAGGCAAAGGCCAGCGGGTACCGATTGCGTCGATGCCGGGCGTAGAACGCCTGAGTCTGGACTTGCTGCTCCCCGTAGCTGAAGAATGCGCGCGCCTGGGCATCCCGGTGATGG
>JANMIH010000001.1:0-3129 GCA_031375685.1 Polaromonas sp.
GCACCGGCCAGTCTACAGGTGTTGTTTGGCGTGCCACGGACAGCATGCCTGCTGCCTCAGCACGTCAGATTTTTACCTACAAAGATTCAACAACAAAAGGCGTCAGCTTTACATGGGCGTCATTAACCGCTCAAAGCATGACTTCAACTTTGGCGGTGACTGCCGCCGCGGGGCCAGGGCTTGTGAGCTATCTCCGGGGTGATCGCACAGGCGAGGGAACCACCTACAGAACCAGGTCTAAAGTGCTGGGTGATATTGTCAATTCTTCGCCAGCCCTCGTTAGAGATTTGCTAGACATGCAGTACGACTTTTTGGCCACAGGCACGGCCGGCAAAAGTACTTATCGCGAATTTTTAAGAAACAAGAAATTCCGGACGGGTCACGTTTTTGTCGGCGCAAATGACGGCATGCTTCACGCCTTTAGTGAAATTGATGGCGCAGAGACATTTGCTTTTGTTCCCCAAACTGTGCTGGGTGGTGTCAAAGCACTCAGCGTTAGTCCCTACGACCATCGTTATTTTGTCGATGGCCCCATAACTGAAGCCGACATTTACGATCCTGCTCTGGGTGGAACAGGTTGGCGTAGCGTAGTCGTTGGCTCAGGCGGTGCAGGCGCCAAGAATATTTTTGCCATCAACGCACCCGTTCCCAGCTCACCCGTTGGTTCGGCCACATTGACCGTGCAATTGATGCCACCAAAAGCATCTGACATTTTGTGGGAGATAAACAGCAGCTCTGCTTCCTTCGCAGAATTGGGTCACCTTTTGCAAACGTCTGAGTCTGGATTACTGCGAGATGGGCAATGGGCGGTTATTTTTGGCAATGGTTACGACAGCGCCAGCGGCCGAGCCCAGCTGTTCATTGTTAACGCGCTGACTGGGGCGCTCATTAAAAAAATTGACACGGGGATTCCAGTCTCTGGAGGCGGCAACGGTTTGGGGGGTGTACGCGTTGTACGTGATAACCAGCTGCGTATAGTTTCCGTATTTGCGGGTGATTTGTTGGGTAATTTGTGGAAGTTTGACCTTTCAGACGTCAACGTCGCCAGCTGGGGGGTCGCCTTTGGCAGCACGGCCGCTGTACCCAGACCGTTGTTCAAAGCCGTGAACAGAAACGGACAAGTCCAACCCATCGTTGCTGCGCCTGCTTATACACGGCATCCGCGTGGTGGGGTTCAGCTGCTCTTTGGCACTGGAAGATTGTTCTCAACTGGAGACCAAAATAACGTGCAGGAAAGAACCCTATACGGCATTTGGGACAACGTTGGATTGGGGGTCGACTCCAGTGCTGCATCGAACGCACTATCGGGTACAGCAACCTTGGTTATTCAACAAATTTCAACGACTGTCAGTATTTCAGTAGGATCACCTGCCCAGACTGTTACCTACTACACATCTACAAATAATTCAGTTGATTACGCTACGAATCGTGGATGGCTTCTACCCCTTACCATTCAGGCAGGTCAGCGAATGACGTATGACCCTCAAATGAATCAAGGTTTGATATTTTTTGAAACCATTGTTCCAGGCGGTGCTGCTGCAACGTGCGAGAACTCGTCAGGGGCTGGCTATAACTTTGCCTTAGACCCACTTTCAGGTCGAGCTCAAATAAGCGGAGCCACATTTGACACCAATGCTGATGGCTTTATTAACAGCGCTGACAACGCTGGCGCTGTTATCTATCAAACCGCTGCCGACGGAAGTGACGCAATATTATCCAAGGCTGGCGGATCTCCGGGGGGCGTCATTTTTGACACCACAGGTTCTCGCTTATTCAAAGCGCCAGGCGGTACGATAAAGCGTAGCTGGAGGCAACTGTTTTCACCACCCAATTGACCATACAAATTCCTAAATCATGAAACTTAACAATCGTGGATTTACACTCATAGAAGTAATGATCACAGTCGCGATCGTGGCTATTTTGGCTGCGGTTGCGTTACCCAGCTACCAAGATTCTGTTGCCAAATCAAGACGAGCCGAAGCACGAGGCCAATTGCTTGAGCTCGCTCAATTCATGCAGCGTTATTATTCTCAAAATGATCGTTTTGATCAAAATGCTGCAGGTACTGCGGTCGCCATTCCCGCTGGTTTGGCATTAGTTCCACGAACTGCTGCTGCCGGTGCTGAAACCTATTCCATCAGTTTCACAACAACCCCCACCATCAGCACCTTTACGATCAGGGCCGCGCCAAGATCTGGCGGGCCGATGACATCGGATGGATGCGGTACTTTTTCACTTAATAACGCTGGTGCAAGAAGTGTTTCTGGTACCAAACCAGTAGCAGAGTGCTGGAGATAATTTTTTGACCGGAAACTTGAGCTATCTTTTGACCTCATCGACCAACGCCCGAAACTCGTCAATATCTTCAAAACTGCGGTAAACGCTGGCAAAGCGTACGTAGGCTACTTTGTCGAGCTTTTTCAGCTCGCGCATGACCAGTTCACCCAGGCGGGCGGATGGGACTTCTTTCAGGCCCAGGCTCAGCAGCTTTTCTTCTATCCGCTCGATGGCGGAGTCGATCTGTTCGGTGCTGACGGGGCGTTTGCGCAGCGCCAGGTTCATGGAGCCGAGGATTTTGGTGCGTTTGTACTCGATGCGTCTGCCGTCTTTTTTGACAATCGCCGGGAAGCTGACATCGGGCCGCTCGTTGGTGGTAAAGCGTTTTTCACACGCGCCGCACTGGCGGCGGCGGCGTATGAAGTCGGCGTCTTCTGAAATGCGTGTTTCAACGACTTGAGTTTCTAGATGACCGCAAAAAGGGCATTTCATGAGAGCAACTCCATAAATTCAATTTTTGGGCGAATTGCCGCGTTGCACGGTGCTCGCAATCCTCATGCACCTGAAGTGCATTCCGGTTGCTGTGCGCCGTGCGCCTTGCACTTCATCCCAAAAACCTGAATTTCTGAAATTGCTCATGCTTTTGCCTCTTTTTAGGTGTGTTTTAGGCCTCTAGACCAATGAATACGGGCGCAAGCAGCTCCTAAAATAATAGCAAATTGCGCCCACATCATCACTTGTAAACCGGGAACCTACTCGTCAGCGCATGCACCTTGGCCTTGACAGCCTCAATATTCGCTGCGCCGCGGGGGTTGTCCAGCACGTCGGCAATCAGGTTCGCCGTCATGCGTG
>JANMIH010000044.1:0-5015 GCA_031375685.1 Polaromonas sp.
GCCTGCACCCGGTGCAGGAAGCCATGGTGCAATGCCATGCCTCGCAATGCGGCTTTTGCACGCCTGGTTTTGTGATGAGTCTGTTTGCCATGTACCAAAACCACACACGCAAAGGTCATGCCATCACGCGCGAACTGGCGCAACAAGAACTGTCTGGCAATTTGTGCCGCTGCACCGGCTACCGACCGATTCTGGACGCGGCGCAAATGCTGGATGCGCTGCCTGTGGCGAACCTGGATGAAGCCGATTTGCTATCAAAATTAAAGCTGCTTGCGCCCGTATCTATTGGCCTAGAGTCCGATTTGATACCTACAAATGGCTATCAATCGCCACTTTCACTCAAATCCCTGCTCCAAGCTCGGGCAGCGCATCCCGACGCACAAATTGTGGCGGGTACGACCGATGTGGGCCTGTGGGTCACCAAGCAACACCGCCAGTTTGACCAGATCATTGATGTGACCAAAGTCACCGAGCTGCGACGCATTGAGGACTACCCTCACCACATCGCCGTTGGCGCGGCGGTGTCCCTGAACGATGCCTTTGCTGCACTTGCAAAAGACCGCCCCCAATTGCACGACTTTGCTGCACGGTTTGCGGGCCTGCCAGTGCGCAACTCGGGGACGCTGGGTGGCAACGTGGCCAATGGCTCTCCGATTGGGGACTCCATGCCGCTGCTGATCGCGCTGGGGGCCAACGTGGTGCTGATGAGCGTTCGGGGCAGCCGGGACATGCCTTTGGAGCGCTTGTACACGGGCTATCGGCAAAACGTGATGGCACCTGACGAAGTGCTGGCCTGGATCAAAGTGCCCAAGCCAGTACCCAACGAGTTTTTGCGCATCTACAAAATCTCCAAGCGCTATGACGACGACATTTCAGCCATCTGCCTGGCCATCAACCTGCACCTTGACAACGGTAGTGTCATCAAAGCGTCTATCGGCGTTGGCGGGGTCGCTGCCACGCCTGTGCGCGCTATCAAAACAGAAGCTGCTTGCGCCCGTCAGGATTGGTCAAAAGATACAATTGACCACTTAAAAACCGTCTTGAAAGCCGAATTTTCACCCATTTCAGACATGCGGGCCAGCAGCGCTTACCGCACGCAGGTGCTGGGCAACCTGCTGGAGCGTTTCTGGCTTGAAAGCCAGGGTGTGCAGCAAATCAATCTTGAATCCTTCACGCTGGGTAGCCAAGAATGACAGCCGCCGGCCACTCCACTTTTCACGAAAGCGCGCGTGCCCAGGTGGCAGGCGCAGCGACTTATGTAGACGACATACCTGAAATCAATGGCACGCTCTATGCGGCGCCCATCATGTCTACTGTGGCGCATGGCAAGCTGCTGGACATTGACTGCAAGGCTGCCCTGGCCATGCCCGGCGTGGTGGATGTGGTGCTGGCAGCAGACATTTTGGGTGACCCTGTGCTGGCTGCGTTTGCGCATGACGAACCGATTTTCGCCACTGGCACGGTGCAGCATGTCGGCCAGGTGGTGGGCCTGGTCGTGGCGCAGTCAGTGATGCAGGCGCGGCGTGCGGCGCGCAAGGTGGTGTGTCATGTTGAAGCCTTGCCCGCTGTGCTGAACGTCCACGATGCGTTGAAAGCCAACAGCTTTGTGTTGCCGCCTGTGGTCGTCAAGCGTGGCGATGCCGACACCGCCCTCAAAGCCGCCCAACACACGCTGCATGGCAAGCTGGAGGTTGGCGGCCAGGAGCACTTTTACCTTGAAGGTCAGGTCGCCTACGCGGTGCCGCAAGAGCAAAACCAGTGGCTCATTTATTCAAGCACCCAGCACCCAGGCGAGGTCCAGCACTGGGTGGCCCATGCCCTGGGCCTGGACAACCACGCCGTGAGGGTGGAATGCCGCCGAATGGGCGGCGGCTTTGGCGGCAAGGAGACACAGGCTGGGCATATGGCGGTGTGGGCGGCGATCGCAGCACACAAACTCAAACGCCCGGTCAAGTTGCGGCTGGACCGTGACGATGATTTTTTAATCACCGGCAAACGTCACCCGTTTGCTTATGACTACACCGTAGGTTTTGACGACACAGGCCGCATCACCGGGCTGAACATGGTGATGCTGGCCAACTGCGGCTTCAGCGCTGACCTGTCTGGCCCGGTGGCTGACCGCGCCGTGTTTCACCTTGACAACGCCTATTTTCTGCAAGACGTGGCCATCACGTCCTACCGCCTGAAAACCAACACCCAAAGCCACACGGCGTTTCGCGGTTTTGGCGGGCCTCAGGGCATGGTGGTGATGGAAAACATCATGGGCGACATTGCCCGCCAACTGCGCTTAGACGCACTGGACGTGCGCAAGCGCAACCTGTACGGCGTGGGTGAGCGTGATGTGACCCACTACCAAATGAAGGTAGAAGACAACATCCTTGAGCCTCTGTTGACAAGGCTTGAAGACACATCCAACTACCGCCAGCGCCAATCCACCATCGCTGCCTGGAACAACAACAGCCCCGTCATCAAACGCGGGCTGGCCATCACACCGGTCAAATTCGGTATCTCGTTCACCGCCACGCTGTTCAATCAAGCGGGTGCCCTGGTACACGTCTACCTGGACGGGAGCGTACAGGTCAACCACGGCGGCACCGAGATGGGTCAGGGCCTGAACACCAAGGTCTGCCAGATCGTGGCCGACGAGCTGGGCGTGGCATTTGGCAGTGTGTTGGCCACTGCAAGTGACACCAGCAAAATCCCCAATGCATCAGCCACCGCCGCATCGGCAGGCACTGACCTGAATGCCAGAGCTGCGCAATACGCCGCGCGCAATGTACGGGACAACCTGGCGCAATTTGTGAGCGGCCTGGACAACTGCGGCGCCGGCGCGGTGCGGTTTGAAGGCGGTCGCGTCATCACCCCCAACAACGCAAGGTTGTTTGTTGACGTTGTCAAACTGGCCTACGCCAACTGCATCCAGTTGTGGAGCGACGGTTTTTACCGCACCCCAAAAATCCACTACGACAAAACCACCCTCACGGGCCGCCCGTTTTACTACTTTGCCTACGGCGCAGCCTGTACCGAAGTAGCCATTGACACACTGACCGGTGAAAGCCGGGTGCTGAAGGTCGACATCCTGCATGACGTGGGCACCAGCATCAACCCGGCGATTGACATCGGCCAGATTGAAGGTGGCTTTGTGCAGGGCATGGGCTGGCTCACCACCGAGCAATTGGCGTGGAACGACAAAGGCCTGCTGACCACCCACGCGCCCAGCACCTACAAAATACCGGCAACGGGCGACATCCCCGAACACTTCAAAGTCGATTTTTGGCCCGAGCCAAACCGTGAAGACAACGTGTTTGGCAGCAAGGCGGTGGGCGAGCCGCCGTTTATGCTGGCGATCAGTGTGTACGAGGCACTCAAGGCGGCAGTAGCGGCTGGGCGGGTTGATGGAAAAGTTGTCAGACTGACAGCGCCTGCGACGGCTGAGAATGTATTAAATTCTCTTTTAGATCAATAAATACGTGCGCAATCAGCTACAAAATCAATAGCACCCGAAAGTCGTTGACATTGGTGTAGGTTGGGCCCGTCACGACCAGATCACCCAGCGCATCAAAGTAGCTGTAGGCATCGTTGCGATCCAGATGGTCGTCCAGCTTCAAGCCTTTGGCTGCGGCCTGGTTCAGCGTGTCGGGGGCGACAAAAGCGCCTGCATTGTCTTCAACGCCATCAATGCCATCGGTATCAGCAGCCAATGCGTACACACCCTGTTGGCCTTGCAGCGCCAGCGCCAAGCCCATACAAAATTCGCCCGCCCGACCTCCCCTTCCTTTCACCGCACCTTCACGCAGCGGCTTGACTGTCACCGTTGTCTCGCCACCGCTCAAAACCACACAGGGCTTTTCAAAAGCGCCTGTGCCTCTGGCTACAGCTCTGGCCATCGCCGCGTGCACCTTGCCCACTTCGCGTGACTCACCTTCCATCTCGTCGCTCAAGATGTAGGCATTCAGCCCTGCGGCGCGTGCTGCCGTCGCTGCGGCTTCCAGGCTTTGCTGCGGTGCAGCTAGCATATGAACTTCGTGGCCGTTGAACAGCGCATCACCGGGTTTTGGCGTCTCCAGCGCGCCGCTTTGCAGTTGCGCCAGCACCGCAGCCGGTACGTCGATGCTGTAGCGCTTCAGAATCACCAGCGCATCGGCGCAGGTTGTGGCGTCCGGCACGGTGGGGCCGCTGGCAATGATGGACACCTCGTCACCCGGCACGTCGCTGATGGTCAGCGTCACGACCCGGGCAGGCGCACATGCGGCCGCCAGGCGCCCGCCCTTGATGCGCGACAAGTGCTTTCGCACGCAGTTCATTTCAGAAATATTCGCACCACTGTTCAGCAACGCCTTGTTGATGCGCTGCTTGTCTGCCAGCGTCAAGCCATCGGCAGGCAGCGTGAGCAGCGCCGAGCCACCGCCTGAAATCAGGCACAGCACCAGGTCGTCCTTGCCCAAGCCCTGCACCATCGCCAGCATGCGCTCGGCGGCCTGCAACCCGGCGGCATCTGGCACAGGGTGAGCAGCTTCAATGATTTCAATGCGCCCAGTCAAACCTGCGGGACGCGGCGGAATGTGGTGATAGCGCGTCACCACCAGACCCTGCATAGGTGCGTCTTGCGGCCACAACGCTTCAACTGCCTGCGCCATGGCCCCGCCAGCCTTGCCCGCACCGATGACGATGGTGCGACCGACAGTGGGCGGGGTGGGCAGGTACGCGGCGGTATTTTCGAGCGGCAAGGCGCGCTTGACGGCTGCGTCAAACAAGTGGCGTAAAAATTCTTTGGGGTGAGTAGCAGGGTTCAAAGCACTTGGTGTCATCTGTGTCTCCAGCGCCGATTGTGCCGCGCCTGAAAGGGGCATCGCACCCATTCAAGCCTGCCGTGTCTATTGACCTTTTCGTAAATCATGACACTACCAGAGGTTGGCCTGAGCCCAGCAAGCGGCGATGATGGATGGTCGCTTCTGCGCACTCTTGAGCTTGTTGCGCGCGGTCGTTTGCAGCTCGCTCAAGTTGTCGGGGCAGTA
>JANMIH010000050.1:0-11758 GCA_031375685.1 Polaromonas sp.
ACTCACAAAAGCGGTGTCGAAATTCAAATCGGCACCAAATAAAAACGCCCGATAACCCGCGTGGTTATTGGCTTCTTGCCGACACCGGACTGCGTTCACCGGACACTAGTGATATTTAATAGCGCTGCAATTGGTCACCCAGACATGCACCCCTGCCCATGATCGCCATCCTTCTTGTTACGTTTCCTTTTTTTGCGCTGGTACTGTGCGGCTACGTGGCGGCGCGGCGTCGCTTGCTGCCAGAAGCGGCAATTCCGGGGCTGAACACTTTTGTACTTTACTTTGCGTTGCCATGCATGTTGTACCGCTTTGGCAGCTCAACACCGATAGCGCAGCTGCTCGATGGCACCCTGATGGCGGTGTATTTGCTCTGCGCTTTGATCATGGTGGGTTTCACGATTGCCGTGACGCACCGAGGCCACATCGGCTGGAACGATGCGTCGTTTGGGGCGCTGGTGGCCGCTTTCCCCAACACGGGTTTTATGGGGGTGCCGCTGCTGGTGGCGCTGCTGGGCGCCAAGGCGGCGGGCCCGGCGATTGTGTCGATCGTGATTGACCTGGTGGTCACCAGCTCGCTGTGCATTGCCCTGTCGCGGCTGGACGCAGCGGGCAGCCACGGTGCCAGTGTGGCGGCTAAAAATGCGCTCAAAGGCGTGGCCAAAAACCCGATGCCGTGGGCGATTTTGGGTGGTGCCGTTGCCTCGGCCTTTCAGTTCACGCTGCCCCAGCCCGTGATGCAAACCGTTGGCCTGCTGGCTGATGCAGCATCGCCCGTGGCCTTGTTCACCATTGGCGCGGTGTTGGCCCGGTCGCAGGCCAACAGCACGCGCGGCACGCCTGTGGGCGACTATTTGCCCGTGGTGCTGATCAAGCTGGTGCTGCACCCGCTGCTGTTGCTGCTTTTGGGGCTGACAGCCATCCGCCTGGGCCTGCCGCTAGACCGTTTTGCGCTGACGGTGGTGGTGCTGGTAGCGGCATTGCCGAGCGCCAGCAACGTCGCGCTGCTGGCCGAACGCTTTAACGCCGACAACGGGCGGATTGCGCGGATTATTTTGCTGTCGACGGTGCTGGCGTTTTTTACGTTTTCTGGGGCTGTGGCGTTGCTGGTTTAAATCGCCAGCGGATCCACATCTATCGCCCAGCGAATCAGGCTCTTGAATTCACTTTGCTTGCGCGTCTCAATCAACAGGAGTTGCCAGGACGCTAAAAAGCGTTGCAGCGCCGTACGGGAAGCGCTTTCTACCAGCATTTGGGCGCGCTCGACGTTGGCGACGCGCTGGATGGTCATGGGGACGGCTGGGTAGGCGGTAATAAAGTCGTGGCCTTGCAGCTCAACGGCCAGCGCTGAAGCAATGGCCGCGTTTAAAAAACCTTGGGCGATGTCTTGCGCTTTCGCTTCGGCGCGGATCAACGCTGAAAAGCCGAACGGTGACAGGCCCGCGGCTTTGCGTTCTTCCAGCTGTTCGGTCGCAAATTTGATGTAGTCGTGCGTTTTGAGGGCTGCAAACAGAGGGTGCTGTGGGTGAAAGGTTTGTACCCACATTTCGCTGGTGGCGCTGCGCGCTGCGTCACGCCCGGCGCGGCCACCGGCTTGCATCAAAAGACTGAACAGACGCTCGGGCGCGCGGAAGTCGCTTGAAAACAGCGCGCCGTCCGGGTTAATCGCCGCCACCAGCGTGATGTGCCTGAAGTCATGGCCCTTGGCAATCATTTGGGTACCAACCAGCACATCGACTTCGCCCGCATGAACGCTCGCCAGTTGTTGCTGCAAAGCGCCTTTCAGCCGGGTACTGTCGGCGTCAATGCGGGCGATGCGCGCTGCGCCGCCGTCGGGGCGTTTGATGTTGGTCAGCAGCTCGGCGAAATGTTCTTCCAGTCGCTCAGTGCCGCGCCCAACGGGCGCAATGTCGACGTTGCCGCACACCGGGCAGGCGCGCGGCACGCGCTCGGTAAAGCCGCAGTGGTGGCAGCGCAAACTGCGGTCAATTTTGTGAAACACGCGGTAGGCGCTGCAATGCGGGCATTCGCTTTTCCAGCCGCAGTCGTGGCACGCGAGGACCGGGGCATAGCCGCGTCGGTTCAAGAAGATCAATGACTGTTCGCCTCTTGCGATGCGTTCTTCAATCGCTTTGACGAGGGGTGGAGCGATCACGCAGCCTTTGGGCTGGTGGTTCATGTCGATGCCGCGAACCTTGGGCAACCCGCCTTTTGAAGAGTTTGCACCGATGCGATCTGTCATCGTCAACAACTGGTATTTGCCTGAAATCGTTGCCTGCCAGCTCTCCAGCGACGGGGTAGCCGAGCCCAGCAGCACCCGGCAATCGGCCTGAATACTGGCGCGGTAAACGGCTAAATCACGCGCTGAATAACGCGCGCCTTCCTGCTGCTTGTAGCTCGGGTCATGTTCTTCATCGACCACGATCAGCCGCAAATGGGGCATGGACGCCAGCACCGCCATGCGAGTGCCCAAAATCAGCCGTGCGTTGCCTGAATGAGCCGCAAGCCAGCTTTTCAGGCGCTGGGCAGGGGTCAAGCCGCTGTGCATGGCCACGACCCGCTCCAGACCCAAATGTGCAAAACGAGCTTCAAAACGGGACTGCAGTTGCGGCGTGAGGTTGATCTCAGGAACCATCACCAGCACCTGTGACGTGTCGTTTTGCCCCAGCACCTGCGCGGCAAGCCGCAAATAGACCTCGGTTTTACCGCTGCCGGTGGCGCCAAACAGCAGCGTTGGGCGTTTTTTGGAGCTGGTTTCAGCATCAAATTGGGCAATAGCTGCCTGTTGCTGGGCGCTGGCAGCTACTGAATCAATAGCGCTTTCAGGTTGACGGGTGTCTGCCTGTGGGCGCTTGAGCCGCCTGGCAAGCTGCAGCGCCGTCAGTTCCCGCAACTGCGGCGGCAGCGCGGCCAGTGCCACCTCGCCCAATGAACGCTGGTAGTAACTGGCGGTAAAGTTAACCAGCGCCCGCCAATTGGCGTTCAAGGGGTCCACGCCATCCAGCGCGCCGATGATGCTTTTGGTCTGTATTTCCAGCAAGTTGCCGCTGTCACGCACGTTCCCCCACACCACAGCCAGGACCTCCCGTTTGCCCAAAGGCACGCGTACCAGCGTACCGGGGGCTAGTGGCAGCTCACTTTGATAGGTCAGAGGCTCGGCGATGGCGCTGTAGGCTGGCGCTGCCACCACCACTTGCAGCCAGCAGGTCATCTGTTGGGGTTAAAAATGTGTGAAATTGTTGACATAGTTTGCCCAGTACATGCGAAAAACGCGCTAAGTGCTTGATTTAAAGGCGCTTTGCAGATGTTCAACTTTTCTGTGGATAACTTTGTTGATAGATTGCCCCCACTCGGCTGAAGGCCTTGAAAATCAAGGCTTTCACCAGATTGCCCGTAAAAAAAGCAGTTTAATAAAGCGATATGAATCAACAACTTAGGTTCGCTATGGGTTTGATAGCGATGAACGACCCGTAGGGGATTTCCTACCGCACCGCAACATTTTTTTTGTGCATAAGTCACAGTGCTAGCGCCTGGTTCTGTGCTAGGGCAACTTGAAAAGTGCATGCAAACATGATCTGGTCACAAATAAGTAGCGTGCTAAGCCGCAAGCACGCGCATTAAGCTGCATTAAGGCGCATTTTGCGCGAGTGCGCATGCACGGCATCGACCAGCGCCGCCACATTCTCCGGTGGGGTGAACTGGCTGATCCCGTGGCCGAGGTTAAAAATATGGGCGGGGCCCGTGGTTTTGGCATCCAGATGGGGTGTGCCAAAACTGTCAAGCACCTTGACGGCTTCAGCTTCTACCTGGGCGGCGCTGGCAAACAGCACGTTGGGGTCCAGGTTACCCTGCAAGGCCATCTTGTGGCCGACCTGCGCCCTTGCCTTGGCCAGATTGACCGTCCAGTCCAGGCCCAGCACCTCGCAGTCGAGCGCGCCCATGGCATCCAGCCACAGGCCGCCACCTTTGGTAAACACCAGGCGAGGGATGACCACGCCGTCGTGGCTGCGCTTGAGCTGGGCGAGTACCCGCTTGGTGTAGGCCAGGCTGAACTCATGAAAAGCCGCATCCGCCAGCACGCCGCCCCAGCTGTCAAAAATCATCACGGCTTGTGCGCCCGCTTCAATTTGCGCATTCAGATACGCAGCAACCGAATCGGCATTGATGGCCAGCATTTTGTGCATCAAATCAGGCCTTTGGTACATCATGGTTTTGACCAGCCGGTAGTCGTCAGACCCCGCACCTTCAACCATGTAGCAGGCCAGCGTCCACGGGCTGCCTGAAAAGCCAATCAAAGGCACGCGACCATTCAGGGCCTTGCGGATCGACGTGACTGCATCAAACACATAGCGCAGCTTGGCCATGTCGGGCACAGCCAGCTTGGCAACTGCTGCTTCGTCACGCACGTTGTGGGCAAACTTGGGGCCTTCGCCCAGCGCAAAGCTCAGGCCCAGGCCCATCGCGTCGGGAATGGTCAGGATGTCGCTGAACAAAATGGCCGCGTCCAGCTTGTAACGCTCCAGCGGTTGCAGCGTGACTTCGGTCGCATAGTCGGTGTTGGTGGCCAGCCCCATGAAGCTGCCTGCCTTGGCGCGGGTGTCACGGTATTCTGGCAAGTAGCGGCCCGCCTGGCGCATCAGCCACACAGGCGTATGGGTGGTGGCCTGGCGCATGCATGCGCGGATAAAGGTGTCGTTCTGCAAGGGTGCGTACATGGGGAGTGTTATCTCTGAAGTGAATGATTTTTTATCGGACAGGCAGGAATTGTAAGAAGGTGCCGCCCAGCAGGTTTTGCACATAGGTAATGACCGCGCGGCGGTACTTTTCCGTCAGCATGGCGGCCAGCAAATCAAGTCGGCCAATGACTTTGCCAAATTCGCGCTCAAAGCTCAGGTTGCGTTCGCGTTCGTTGATCTCGTCAGACAGCAGCAGCGGCAAACCTTGCGCATTTTTGCGGCTCGCCAGCAGCCACACCGCAATTTCAATGTTGCGGGCCGCGTTGTACACATACTGCGCGTCCAGCGCGTCGGTCAGGTAAAACGTGGTTTTATTGCCGTGGGCAGTGACCAGCATGTCGGCGCTGGCGTAGATAAAAGCAGCCACGCGGTCGCCTCTGAAGTCTGGGCTCAGCGCCAAGGAAAGCGCCACGATGTCGCGCTTGCCTTGCAGGTCTGGCCAGGCGGTGCTGTTGTCAATGGCGGCCTTGAGTTTTGTCAGCGCGGCTTCTCGGGAGGTGTTGGCTTTGCGCCATTCAGACGGATTGCGGCGGTACAGCTTGTCGGCCAGCAGCATCAGGCTGGCCAGGTTGTCACGCATACCCAGAGTGGCCATGCGGTTGGCATCTGACTGCGCCAGCTCAGCTGTCGTGATGGGCGCGCTTTGCGCCTCACCGGGGGGGGGGGGGGGGGTTGGGGTGGTGCAGGCGGCCAGCATAAAAACGGACATCAAAAGCAGAGTCGGTTTTATGCGGTCACGTTCCATCAAAAGCAAAGCCATGCCTGACTTTATCTGGTTTGCTACGGCTAAAGCCTGTTTTGAAGTGCCCTGTGATCTATTTTCAGGCAGCGGTTTTGCACCACTTTCAGCCCGGCGGCTTGTGCTTTGGCGGCTGCTTCGGCATGTGCGATGCCGAGTTGCATCCACACGGCTTTGGCGCCGATAGCCACGGCCTCATCAACGATGGGCGGTATGTCTTCGCTGTTTCTAAAGCAGTCCACCAGCTCAATTGTTTCAATCTGGCTGGCCTGAAGCAGGCTGGCATAGACCTTTTCACCCAGGATGTCGGTCACGCCTGCATTCGGGTTGATGGGGATGATGCGGTAGCCGTGAGCCTGCATGTAACGCGCCACATCAAAGCTGGCGCGCTCGGGTCTGGGCGACAAGCCCACCACCGCAATCGTTCGGCAATGGCTCAGGACGTCCAATACATCCGCTTCAATCGTCATGTGTTGTTCGTCATGCGTCTTTGTACTTGACCGAGCAGCCATAGGCGCGGGTCGATGGGGTGCTGATGGCCTTGCCGCCCAGTGCCTCATTCAAACCTTGGCGCACATAGTTGGTCGCTGTTTTGATGTCGTCAACCCGGGCTGACGGCACGCTGTCAATGGCACCTGCATAAACCAGCATGCCCTGCGGGTTGATGATGTACATGTGCGGCGTGGTTTTGGCGCTGTAAAGCTGTCCAATCTTGCCGGACTCGTCCATCAGCACGGCGGTAGGCGCTGCCTTTTTGTCTGACTTCCAGGCCATCAGTTTGGGGGGCGCCAGGTAGTCGCGGCTGTCTTTTTCAGTGGAATTGATGCTGAGCCACACCACGCCTTTGGCTGTGAATTCTTTTTGCAGCGCCTGCATGTTGCCGCTGTAATGCTTGACGACAAACGGGCAACCCGGATTCGTCCATTCCAGCACCACATGCTTGCCTTTGAAGTCGCTGAGCTTGTGGGTTTTGCCCAAGGCATCAGTGGCCGTAAAGTCAGGCGCGGCCTGACCGACGTTGGCTGCTGCATGGGCTTGGGTCACGCCCACAGCCAGCGAAGGCAACAAAAGAGCAGAAGAGAAAGTTCGACGACTGATTTTGAAATCAAGCATGGTGAAGCTCCTTAAACGGAAAAAATTAAAGTTTCGCTAGTTCTGCACGTACATCATCAACAGACAAAATCTCGCTCATGACCACAGGCGCACGGCCGGGTTTGTAAATCACATAAACCGGCACACCACTGCGACCCAACTGAGCCAGGGCAGCCGTCACGGCAGGGTCACGCCGTGTCCAGTCGGCCCGCAACAGCACCACCTTTTTTGCAGCCACATCGGCCAGCACCTGAGCATTGCTCAGCGTGGTTTTCTTGTTGTACTGGCAGGTCACGCACCAGGCAGCGGTGAAGTCCACAAACACGCTTTGCCCGCTGGCGGTGAGCTGCTCAACACGGCCCGGCTCCCAGGCTTGCCAGCCGCTTGCCAGGCTGCCAGTGGCTGAATTGTCCTGAATTTTAGTGATGTTTTGGCCTGCAGACCCTATAAATAGCGCGCAAGCAGCTACTGAAAATGTAGCAATGACAGCGCGTACCCGGCCCTTTAAGGTCAAAGCCCAAATGATCAGCGATATCAGCACCAGCACACCCAGCAACGCACCTGCGCCATCAATGCCGCTTTGCTGACCCAGCACCCACACCAGCCACACAACCGTTGCAAACATCGGGAAAGCCATCAATTGCTTGAAGATCACCATCCACGCACCGGGGCGGGGTAGTATGTTTGCTACAGCCGGTATCGCACTGGCTGCCATGTACGGCAGCGCCATGCCCAGGCCGATTGCCGCAAACACAGCCAGGGCCTGCGCGGCGGGCAAGCCGACCGCGTAACCCAGCGACGCACCCATAAAAGGCGCGGTGCAGGGTGATGCAATGGCTGTGGCCAGTACGCCCGATAAAAACGAATCGACTGTCGGGTTCTTGGCCTGCAAACTCGCCACACGACTGGGCAGAATATTGCCAAATTCAAACAGCCCGGCCAGGTTCAAACCCAGCAACGTGAATAAAATCGCCAAGCCAGCGACAACTGCCGGGCTTTGCAATTGAAAGCCCCAGCCCAGTTGCTCGCCCGCCGCGCGCAAGCCCAGCAGCAGCGCGCCCAGCGCCAAGAACGACAGCGTGACACCTGCGGTGTAGGCCAAGCCTGTTTTGACACGGGTGGCCTGGTCTTTCACCTTCACAAAGCTCATCACCTTGATGGCCAGTACGGGGAAAACGCAGGGCATCAAGTTCAAAATCATGCCGCCAATCAGCGCACCCAGCAGCGCCGCCCAGAGCGTCAGCGACGCGGCAGGCGCTTGAATTGGTGCGGCGCCGCTGGTGGCATTGGCCTTCAGAGCGGTTTCCAGAGCAGGCGGTACAAGTGCAGCAGCTGCAACCTGGGGCCAGTCACCTTTGACGGGCGCTTCAATCCGGTAAGACGCCTTGCCCCAAGCCACCACAACGGGCATGAGGGTGGGGCTTTCAGTGCGCTGGCCAGACAGCGGGATTTGCGCCGTCCAGGTCTTGCCTTGCCAGGCTTGTGACCATTGGGCGGCGGGTTCAATCACGCTGCCTGTTTCCGGGAAAAACGCGAGGGTTTTGCCCGTCAGGCTATCGGGCAGGCCACTCAAGGCGACTTTGATGGCCTTGATACCTTTGTTATCGCTGACTTCAATCTGGCTTGAACCCGCAGGCAGGGGCTTGGGTGCAGCATCAAAAGCCGCCTGAAACACCTTGCCCTGCAAGGCGGTTGAACTCTTGACCGGAATGGTCAAGGTAAAGTCACCTTCTTGCGGGATGCATTCTTTTTTACACACCAGCCAGGCGGCCTTGAGTTGAATGTCCAGTTGCGTGCCACTGAAGTTTTTCGCCACCGTCAGGGGCACGGGCAGCAGCACGGTATTTTCATAACCGTAGTTGGCCAGTGTGCCAATCGGTATCTTTTTAGGCGCAGGCCAGGCAATATCGCCAGCAGTGATGCCCGCTGGCAGTTGCCAGTCAAGCACGGTGGGCAGGCCAGAGTCGCCTGAGTTCTTCCAGTAGGTGTGCCATTCAGGTTGGTGTGCTATCTGCAATCCCACCCATACCGGCTTGCCAGGCTCAACACCCTCAGGGGCAAAAGCCATCAACTCGGCACGCACCTGGTCGGTGGTGACCACAGTGCTGGCTGCAGGCCTTTTATTGAAGTTGATTTGAGCTGTAGAGCCCTGAAAAAGGGCGTAAGAAGCTATAAAAAAAAGAGCGTTCTTGAAAAATCGGGAATTCATGGTCAGTGTGTGAGCGGGTTTTGGGGCCAATAGTTCCGGTGGGCTTATCGGGTTGGTCGGTTTTGAACGTGGGTTATTACAGCTAAAAATGGCCAAGCTCCGATAATAGGTCGATGCCTAATTCTGCCAGCGCCATCGTCCTAGCTACCCTGAATGCCAAATACATTCACGCCTCGTTGGGTCTGCGTTACCTGCTGGCAAACATGGACCTACACGGCGGCGCGGGCTTGAAGGCGCAAACGCAGTTGCGTGAATTTGTCATTGCGCAGCCGCCGTTGTTGATTGCTGAACAGCTCTTGACGCTGACCCCCAAAGTCATTGGCTTTGGCGTGTACATCTGGAACGTGGTCGAAACCACGCAGGTGGTGCAACTGATCAAGGCGCTGCGACCTGACATCAAAATCGTGCTGGGTGGGCCGGAAGTCAGCTTTGAAACCGATGCCCAGGAGATTTGCCGCATTGCTGACCATGTGGTGACGGGCTGGGGGGATGTGAGCTTTCCCAAACTGTGCCGGGCGTTGCTCGATGGCCCACAGCCTTTGATGAAAGTCATTGCTGGTGAGCAACCCGCCCTGGATGCTATTGCGCTGCCGTACAACGAATACACGCCTGAAGACCTGGCCAAGCGACTGCTTTATGTAGAGGCCTCGCGCGGCTGCCCCTTCAAGTGCGAGTTTTGTTTAAGCTCGCTGGATAAAACCGCCTGGGCGTTTGACCTGGACGCCTTCATGGCTGAGATGGACGCGCTTTACCAGCGCGGGGCGCGCAACTTCAAGTTTGTGGATCGCACGTTTAATTTGAAGGTTGATTTTTCGGTTCGCATCTTGCAGTTTTTTTTGGATCGACTCTCGCCCGACCTGTTCATTCATTTTGAAGTCGTCCCCGACAGCCTGCATGACCGCCTGAAAGAACTCATCGCGCAGTTCCCCCCAGGGTCGCTGCAATTCGAAGTCGGCATTCAAAGCTTTAACCCTGACGTGCAACAGCGCATCTCACGCAGGCAAGACAACATCAAAACCGCTGACAACCTGCGCTGGCTGGTGACGCAGAGTCATGCGCACGTTCATGCCGATTTAATTTTTGGCCTGCCTGGTGAAACGCTTGAAAGCTTTGCCGAGGGCTTTGACAGACTGCACGGACTGGCGCCGCATGAAATCCAGTTCGGAATTTTGAAGCGCCTGCGCGGCACACCGATCACACGCCACACCGCAGACTACGCGATGGTGTACGAGCCACAAACGCCGTACACGATTTTGCAAAACAGCGTGGTTGACTTTGCCACCATGCAGCGCATCAAGCGCTTTGCAAGGTATTGGGACATGGTGGTCAATTCAGGGCGATTTGGCAGCGCGGTGATGCTGTTGCTGCAACCGGGTTCAGCCTTTCATCATTTTTTAAACTTCAGCGATTGGCTGTGGCGAACCACGGGGAAAACCCACGAATTTGCGCACGAAAAATTGACAGATTTGGTGCACGAGTACCTGGCCAATGTTCGCGGACTGGATGTTGAAAGGGTACAAACCGCATTGTTGGCTGACTACACCGCCAGCGGCGCGCGAGGCAGACCGCAATGTCTGGCACAGCGGCTCAGCGCACAGCAAGCCGCCTTGCCCAAAACACCCAAACATCTGGCTCAGCGCCAAGTCCGGCATCAGTCAAGCAAAAAAGATGCGTTAAAAATCGAAGCCTAGTTGCGGCGTTTCAAGCGCTGGATCCAAAGACTTCCTGGCTTTTGCGGCCGCCATGCGAGGCCGCACCCTCTCACGGTTCGGGCTGCGCGAGCCGTGTTTTTCAAACACCCGAGCGGCCTCGGTTTGCACGGCTTTTTCAGCCTTTTTGCCGTAAATCTTTTCCTTCGCCGCCAGCGTGGCAGCCTTCAATTCGACCACCGGCTGCGGGTAGTTGGCGGGCGGTGCAGGCATCAACCAGGGCTCATGAATAAATGCGGGTTCAACACCCGCCAGCTCGGGGACCCACTGCCGTATGAAGGTGCCCGTCGGGTCCTGGTCATGGCTTTGTTTGATGGGGCTGTAAATCCGGATCGTGTTGATGCCCGTCACGCCAGACTGCATCTGGCACTGGCTCCAGTGAATGCCGGGCTCATAGTCGGTGAACTGCTGCGCCAGGTGCGTGCCCAAATGCCGCCAGTGCAGCCACAGCTGGTACGCGCCAAAGCTGACCAGCATGGCCCGCATCCTGAAATTGATCCAACCCGTGGCGTTCAGGCTGCGCATGCAGGCGTCGATGAAGGGAAAGCCCGTGCGGCCGTCACGCCAGGCTTGCAAACGGACATTTTCTTCAATCGACAGCTCGCCTTCATTGCGCAAATTGTCGAAGCCGCGGTTAACGTTGCGCAGCTCAATGGCCGGTTCCGACTCCAGCTTTTGAATGAAGTGGCAGTGCCAGTGCAAACGGCTTTCAAAACTTTTGAGCGACGCTAAAAATCCGTCGGGGCGCTCAGCCGCCGGCATGGCTTGCAGCTCGGTGCGGCGCAAAGCCACGGCCTGCACGCATTCCCGGATACTCAGCGTGCCCCAGGCCAGATGCGCTGAAATACGCGAGCAGCTTTCAGGCGCTGTCACGGGGCTGGACATGTCAAAGCGGTAGGTACGCCCGCGCTGCTGCAAAAATGTGTGCAGCTCGTTAATCGCCAATGCGCGCCCGCCGCGTTTGCGCCCGGGTTTGTCGGGGCCGTGAAGTTGCAGGCTACCCGCAGAAAGCTCGCCGCATGTGCTCAAGTCTGAGAGCGCGCTGGCTGCTATCCATGGCACTTGGTTTGGCGCGGGCAGCACATCGCCCTGCAAGCGCTGCAGGCGGTGCTGCGTCCAGCGGTTGCGGCCACCCCCGTGCGACAGCAGGCGGCGCACCACGCCATTGCTGGGGAATTCGCGCCATTCGACGTTGTGGGTTTTGCACCAGTCAACAACCGCCAGGTCACGCTGATAACTCCACATATTGCCGGTCTCCTCAGTGCTGACCAGCGTG
>JANMIH010000069.1:0-3369 GCA_031375685.1 Polaromonas sp.
GTGTGGCCACGCTGTCGCGGAATTTTCAGGAGAACTTTGTCAAGCCGCTGCTCAAGCGTGACGATGTTGAACTGGTGCTGCAGTCAGGTGGCCTGGACGAGCTGCTGACCCGGCTTGCTGTACACAACCTGGATGTGGTGCTGAGTAACCGCAAAGTCCACGCCGACACCCAGCACCCGTGGCGCTGCCGTCGCATTGCGCGCCAGCAGGTGAGCCTGGTCGGCAAGCCCAGAGCCAAGACCAAGGCGTTCAGATTTCCGCAAGAGTTGGCCGAGCAGCCGCTGTTGCTGCCGGGCCGTGACAGCGACATTCGTGCAGGTTTTGATGTGCTGTGCGAACAACTCGGCTTGCGCTATCAGGTGCTGGCAGAGGTAGACGACATGGCCATGCTGCGCCTGCTGGCGCGTGACTCAGGCAACATGGCGCTGCTCCCCACCGTGGTAGTGCAAGACGAATTGAAAAGCGGCAAACTGCAAGAGTACTGCGTGGTGCCCCAGCTGCATGAAAATTTTTATGCCATCACCGTCCAAAGGCATTTTGAGCCGCCGCTGTTGAAAACTCTTTTGCGGCGCTCTGAGGCCGAGGTGCTGGGAGCCGCCTAAAGCCCGAGTGATTTCCAGCCCGCGTGGCCCAGCTTTTCAAGCGTGGCAATATTGGCTTCAAAAATCGCGTCGGCCTGCGGGAAGGCCTGCACCGCCCGCTCCACACTTTCCTCACGCAGCAAATGCAGCATGGCGAATGGCGCACGGTTGGTGTAGTTGCTGATGTCGTCTGGCTCGGTACCGTCAAACTGAAACTGCGGGTGAAAACTGGCGAGCTGAATGATGCCTTCCAGCTCATGTTCGTCCACCACGCCTTCAGCAATTTCCAGGAAATCATTGAAGTCCAGAAAATTTTCAAACAGCGTGGGGTGAATCAGCAGCGTGGTGTCAATTTCACTGGCTGGTGTGGCCACGAGCAAGTCAAGCTCACGATCCAGTTCCTCCAGCAAGTCGTCGGCATGCCGGGCCTTGCTGACAACCAGGCGCACCTGATTTTTAACGTAAACAGCCTTGGCGAACGGGCAAAGGTTCAGGCCAATCACAGCGGCCTCTAGCCAATGACGGGTTTGCGCGAGAACGGCTTCGTCCGTCATCGCCACACGCATTCCCCGCTTCCGTCCCCGAGCTGCAAGCAGGGGCCGTGGAACCGGCTTTGCCGGGCCACAGGCGCAGCGACCCCCTCGGGGGGCAGGAAGCTACACAAAGTGAGCGACCGTGGGGGCAACATTTATTTCAGGGCTTTATACCGCATGCGTTTTGGTTTGGCACCTTCTTCACCCAAACGCTTTTTCTTGTCCGCTTCGTATTCCTGATAGTTGCCATCAAAGAACGTCCACTGGCTGTCACCCTCTGCCGCCAGAATGTGCGTGGCAATGCGGTCCAGAAACCAGCGGTCGTGGCTGATGACCATCACCGAGCCCGCAAACTCCAGCAGCGCGTCTTCAAGTGCACGCAGGGTCTCAACGTCCAGGTCGTTTGAGGGTTCGTCGAGCATCAGGACGTTACCGCCAGCGATCAGGGTTTTGGCCAGGTGCAGGCGCCCGCGCTCGCCGCCTGACAGCGTGCCGACCCGCTTTTGCTGGTCGCCGCCGTTGAAGTTAAAGCGGCCGGCATACGCACGGCTGGGCATTTGAAATTTGCCGACGTTCAGAATGTCAAGCCCGCCGGAAATGTCTTCCCACACGGTTTTTTCGTTCGCCAGGTCATCACGGTTCTGGTCCACAAAGGCCATGCGCACAGTCGAGCCCTTGATAACCTCGCCGCTGTCTGGCAGCTCTTTGCCTGCGATCAATTTGAAAAGTGTTGACTTGCCCGCACCGTTCGGGCCAATGATGCCGACAATTGCGCCCGCAGGCACGGTAAAGCTCAGGTCATCAATCAATACGCGATCGCCAAAGGACTTGGTGACGTTTTTGAATTCAATGACTTGCGCACCCAGGCGCTCGGCCACGGGGATAAAAATCTCATTCGTCTCCACGCGCTTTTGGTATTCAAAGTCGCTGAGTTCTTCAAACCGTGCCAGACGTGATTTGCTCTTGGCCTGGCGTGCTTTGGGGTTTTGGCGTGACCATTCGAGCTCTTTTTTCAGTGCCTTAGCACGGGCTTCTTCGCCCTTTTGCTCGGTGGCCAGGCGCTCGCCTTTTTGCTCAAGCCAGGTGCTGTAATTGCCCTTCCACGGGATACCGTGGCCGCGGTCGAGTTCCAAAATCCATTCGGCTGCGTTGTCCAGAAAGTAACGATCGTGGGTAATGGCCACCACGGTGCCTGAGTAGCGCTGCAAAAATTGCTCAAGCCAATCGACTGATTCAGCATCCAGGTGGTTGGTCGGCTCGTCCAGCAGCAGCATGTCGGGCTTGCTCAGCAGCAGACGGCAGAGTGCTACGCGGCGCTTTTCACCGCCTGACAGCACGCCGATTTTGGCGTCCCATGGCGGCAGGCGCAGCGCGTCAGCGGCGATTTCCAGCTGGTGCTCTGAATCTGTACCTGATGTGGCAATGATGGCTTCCAAGCGCGCCTGTTCAGCGGCCAACGCATCGAAATCTGCATCGGGCTCACCATAGGCGGTGTAAACGGCCTCTAACAAGCCTTTGGCGGCAAACACCGCACCCATGCCGTCTTCAACGCTTTCACGGACGGTGTGTGCGTCGTTCAACTTGGGTTCTTGCGGCAAATAGCCAATGTTCAAACCCGGCATGGGGGTGGCTTCACCTTCAATTTCTTTGTCCAGGCCTGCCATGATTTTGAGCAGCGTGGACTTGCCAGAGCCATTCACGCCCAGCATGCCAATCTTGGCGCCGGGGAAAAAGCTGAGCGACACATCTTTCAGAATGTGGCGTTTGGGCGGCACAATTTTGCCGACCTTGTTCATGGTGAAAACGTACTGGGCCATTTGGAATCGTCTTTAGAAGTAGAAAAATACTGCGCTTGAATCGGCGCGCTTTTTAGCGCACCGTTTTGCTCACAACCCTCTATTATCGTTCCGTGAGACAATAGTTTCGTTGTTGGCTCCAGTTACCTGCAACATTTGGGCACTTTTCGGGTTTGTTATTCCAAACTTCCCGCACAAGTTTTCTGGCCCGACTTTTTGACCCCATCTGCCTATCACTGGCGGGTTGCTCTAAAACCAGAGTACCCAACAGGCCGATCAAAAAGCGCTTCCCTAGCGCAAAACCATGACCTTTGAAGAATTGAATTTGATGCCTAGCATCCTGAAAGCCGTGCTTGAGCAAGGCTACGACACCCCCACCCCGATCCAGGCACAAGCCATCCCCGCCGTTTTGGCCGGTGGTGACTTGCTGGGCGGTGCGCAAACCGGTACGGGTAAAAC
>JANMIH010000105.1:0-4781 GCA_031375685.1 Polaromonas sp.
TGCAAAGTCGCTCAATGATTGGTCAAAATCTGGCCGCAGGCTGACGATGCTCGCTAAAAACTACAACGAGGTGATGCGCCGTCACGCCCGCTTCGTGACCTGGCGGCGCACTTGGTCGCACATCATTGAATGCAGGGCCAACTCGGCCGTCTCGCCAGACGACATGCCCAGTGCGTTGTGGAGTCCAGACTGGGTTTTTCATCGACTGGACCTGGCTCGGTCAACGGGTGTTTCTGGCGCAGAGGCGGCGCGCCGGGTAGCCTTGAAAGAACGACTCAACGAGTGCTTGAAGTTGAGCTCGCCAGCATTTGCCGCTACCACTCTTGGTTTGTAGGACAAGTGATGTAATTTAGGTTTGAAAGCAACTTTTTTAGGCTTCTTTAATCCGGGCTATAATAGAAAGCTGGACAAAAGAGCTCGAGTCCTTTCGTCTGGTCGAACAATCTTTGATGAATCTCTGAACTTTCAGCCCGACTTATCAGCCAGATTTTTGACAATTTCCGGAAATTGTTTTCTTTTTTAATTTTAAGGATAGTGAAATGAACAAATCTCTCGTTTTGGCAGCTCTGGTTGCTGTTGTAGCTCTGGCCGCTTGCGGTAAAAAAGAAGAAGCACCTGCTCCTGCGCCAGCACCTGTTGCTGCACCAGCACCAGCTCCTGCTGCTGCTGAAGCAGCCGCTTCTGCAGCTGCTGGCGTCGCTTCAGCCGCCATGGGCGCTGCTTCAGCCGCCATGGGCGCTGCATCTGCCGCCATGGGCGCAGCATCTGCTGCCAAGTAATCTCTTCAAGAGCATAAAAAAACCGCCGAAAGGCGGTTTTTTTATGGGCGAGCCGTCTCTAGTTGATTCACGCTGACAACCACTGGCAGCCATCATCTTGCGTCGCAATGAGGATGTCATCGGCCTTGCATGACAAGGCTTGTGCCAGGCAGCTTTTGACCAGTTCCGGCACGTTGTTCTGCTGGCTCAGATGGGCGGCTAACACATGCTTGAGGCCGCTGTGCTGAATGCTGCCCGCAATGCCTGCTGCTTGTGAATTAGAAAGATGCCCGTATTGACCGCTAACCCGCTGCTTTAAAAACGTCGGGTAAACCGAAGCTGCCAATAGATCTGCATCGTGATTGCATTCGAGAATCAAAGCATGGCAACCTTGCAACTGATTCAGCACGTGCTCTGTGGCATGCCCAAGGTCGGTCAATACACCCAGCTTGGTGACGCCATCGGTGCAGCTGAGTTGCAGCGGCTCTCTCGCATCATGGGGCACAGTAAATGGGTTGAGGCGTAACCCGTTCAGGTCAATCGTCCCGCCATCACATGCAATATGCAAAAAGCCAGTCGTGTTGATATAACCCATCGCAGCAGCCGTGCCGCCGCTCATCCAGACCGGAATGGTGTATTGATTTGACAGGGCCTGCACACAGCCCGTGTGGTCGCCATGTTCGTGAGTGATGAAGATGGCATCAAGCTCGCTTGGCAGCACGCCCGACTTTTCAAGCCGCTGCACCATTTGCTTGAGCCCAAAGCCGCAGTCGATCAGCAGATTGCATGGTTCAGAACCGGTTGACTGAACCAGTGTTGCGTTGCCTGAGCTTCCACTTCCCAAACTTCTAAAGCGCATCACGTCGCGCCTTTTCCTGTTTTCAAGGCTTATTTCAAATCGTCTGCAATCACCTTGACGATTCGCTGTGCATTGACCGAAGACTCGGCCGCGCCTTGAGCGTTGAGAACTGACACAGTGGTTGCGTCACCTTGGCTTTTCAGGGTGATGCGGTATTTAATCGGTGGGGTCGATGGCGCTGCAGCGCTGAAAATCTTGGACAAGAATCCTGGCTCTTTCCTGTCAGAGGTGACATCAACATAGCGCACAAAATATGTTCCTTGGGCACGGTCGCGATCTTCAACAGTGAAGCCGGTTCGGTCCAGCGTCAGGCCCACACGGCGCCAGGCGCGGTCAAAACCTTCTTGTATTTGAACAACAGGCACACCATTGACGTTATCAACCTTGGATGTACTGACAGGTGCGCCGGAGGCAACAAGCGCTTTGGATTGCTCTTGCGTGACTCCGAGCTTGACCATCATGCGGCGCAAAAACTCAGCTTCCAACTCCGTGTTAGGGGGTACGGGCTGCCACACAGTGCCTTCGCCTGAGGTGTTTTTACCGGTAGAGCCGCCAACTACTACCTCTACCAGTCCGCGGTGACTGACAAATATTTCTGTGCCGCCAGCAGGATTGCGCTCAAGACGGGTTCTGAATTTGTCGCGCTCACCGGTGGAATACAGGCTTTCAAAAACCTTGCCCAGCGTTTCACGAATAAAGTCTTGCGGGAGTTTGGCGCGGTTTTCGGCAAAGTCGGTTTCCATGATGCCCAAATTTTCCTGGTCAAGCGCCAATAAAAAACCGCTCTCCAGCCAAAAATCACGAATCGGGCTGTAGAGCTTGTCGGCCGGCCGGTTCACTACCAGCCAGCGCTGGGAGCCAGAGCGCTCAATACGAACGTCACCCACTGCAAGTGCTGCCACTGGCAAAGCCTGCGTGTTTTGACCCACCTGAAATGCGTTGGCGCTGACGGCTGTACCGGGAACAACGTAACGGGTTTCACGGGTGAGTTGTGTCAAATCTGGCGGAACTTCGAGCGAGGGTCCGGCTTTGCCACTGGTTTTGTAATCAATCTTGTCGCCTTTGAGCATGTCGTTCATGGTCGAGCAGCCACTTAGCAGCGTCAGGCTGAGGGCGGCTGTCGACAAAACGCTTACCTTGAAAAGGTTGAAAACTACTGGGTATTTTTGCATTGTCATCGCTTCAAGGTCCTTAAAAATCAGATCAGTCCGGTGGCGCGCAAGGCACCTTCAACCGTCGGTATGTTCGATGCTTCTAGTGGCGTCATGGGCAGTCGCAATGTGGGCCCGCACAGTCCCATCCGCGCCATCGCCCATTTGACAGGAATCGGGTTGGCTTCGACAAACAGATGCTTGTGCAGAGGCAGGAGTTTCAGCTGGAGTTCCATGGCCCGCCTGGCGTCACCAGCCACTGCAGCCACGCACAGCTCGTGCATCAGCTTGGGGGCGATGTTGGCCGTGACGCTAACGTTGCCTTGGCCGCCACACAACATCAGGGCGACAGCGGTGGCGTCATCACCTGAATAAACAGCGAAGCCTTTGGGTGCTTCGTTAATCAGCCATTGGGCGCGCTCGATATTGCCGGTGGCTTCCTTGACGCCGACAATGCCGGGGACTTGTGCCAGACGCAACACCGTGGCGTGCAGCATATCGGCCACCGTGCGACCGGGGACGTTGTACAAAATACAGGGCAAGTCGCCAGTTGCCTCGGCAATGGCCTTGAAGTGCTGGTATTGGCCTTCTTGCGTGGGTTTGTTGTAATAGGGGACGACTTGCAACTGGCAATCAGCGCCGACACCTCTGGCAAATTTGGCCAGCTCGATCGCCTCAGCCGTTGAGTTAGCGCCGCAGCCGGCCATGATGGGGACGCGCTTGTTGGCTTGCTCGACGGATACACGAATGATTTCGCAATGCTCTTGGACATTCACGGTAGGCGACTCGCCCGTGGTGCCCACTACCCCAATGCAGTCGGTGCCTTCATGCACATGCCAGTCCACCAGTTTTCGCAACGTGGGGTAGTCCACGCTGCCGTCGGGGTGTAGTGGCGTTGCCAGTGCAACAATACTGCCGGTGATCATGTTCATGTCGTTAGGGGGGGCGGTTCGATACATAAAGTGAATCAACATTCTACCCAGTCGCCAAGGCGCATTTATGGCAAGGGGTAGCGAGCAGGCAGTGGGTTGTCACCAGCTTCATGCACTGCCGCGATACGTTGAACGAAGCGGGGAGGATGACCAGTCATGCCAGTTGTAAAACCGTCTTCAAACGCGACGATGCGCAGCTCTTTGCAAGCTTGCAGCAACTCGCCCGGAAGCAGCAAAAAGTCTGGCCGGGACGGTTTACCCACCGTTTCATTGCCCGCCGCAAATGTTTCGTAAATCAGCACTCCCCCAAGCGTCAAGCTGGCAAGTAAAGTCTGCATCAAGGGCCGCCAGAGGTAGTTGGTCACCACCACAGCATCAAATGGCCTGCCCTCTAAAGGCCACGGGGCATTCTCAATGTCAGCGACCACCTTTTCGCAAAGCCGCGCCTCAATCGCTATTGAATCTATCGCTGCCTGCGACCGGTCGATGAGGGTTACATGGTGATTGAGCTGGGTGAAGTAATGGGCATGGCGGCCATGGCCGCAGGCCACATCCAGCACGCTGCCTTGTGGCTTGACCAGGTGCGACCAGCGCCTGACCCAGTCCGACGGCGGCTCCGTGCCGTGCAGGCTGACATCTTTCAAGACGGTTTAACCTCATCTTTGAGTGCCGCCAGCGCCATCGCCTCCACACGGGCAGGGGCGATCAGTTTCAGCCAGCGGCCCAGTTTGCCTTTGACAGTCATCACCACGTCACGCTGACGCTGATCCATGCCTTGCAAAATCAGCCGGGCGCATTCTTCAACGCTCATGGCGTTGTCTTCCTTCAGGCCGCTGGAGCCTGCAGCCTTGCCAGCAGCATTCAGACCGTGATGGCGGATTTGCGTCGCGACCACGCCGGGGTAAGCGGTGGTAACGCTGACACCTGCGGTTTTCAGTTCAGCCCGCAGCGCTTCAAAAAAGCCGGTCATGGCAAATTTTGTGGCGCTGTAGGCAGTGCGACCCGGCACACCAAACAGCCCCGCCAGGCTGGACACCGCCACAATGCTGCCGCGTGTTTGCTTGAGGTGGGGCAGCGCCGC
>JANMIH010000014.1:0-4115 GCA_031375685.1 Polaromonas sp.
CATTCCGTGGGTGACGCTGGTGGTCACGCCGTTGGCCATGCTGGGGGCGCTCTGGTCGCCCGTCTGGGACGTTGCGGCGCTGGTTGTGAGCATGCTGACGCTGCTACTTCATGGGCTGGCCAGCTGGTCATGGGCCAGCATTTCTGTAGCAGCCGCGCCGCTGTGGAGCGCCGTCGCTGGCGTCTTGGGCGGTGCGTTGCTGGTCATGCGTTTGCCGCTTCATGTCAAGCTGCTGGGCGTGCCTTTGCTGCTGCCTGTGCTGCTTTGGCAACCGCTGCGGCCAGAACTGGGGCAGTTTGAAGTGCTGGGTGCAGACATCGGGCAGGGCAACGCCCTGATTGTGCGAACTGCCAACCACAGCTTGTTGTATGACGCAGGGCCCAAATTCTCGCGTGAGAGTGATGCAGGAAACCGGGTGCTTGTGCCTTTGCTGCGAGCCATGGGTGAAAAGATTGACCTCTTGATGCTCAGCCACCGCGACAGCGACCACGTTGGCGGCGCACCTGCCGTGCTGGCCATGCAGCCCCAGGCGCGGCTGAGTAGCTCGATTGAAGACAGCCACGAGCTGCAAGCGGTGCGCAAGTCGGAGCGCTGTATCGCCGGGCAATCCTGGGCCTGGGACGGCGTTGATTTTGAAGTGCTGCACCCGCAAGCCAGTGACTACAACGCCACGGTCAAGTCAAACGCCATGAGCTGCGTGCTGCGCATTTCAAACGGCCAAAAAACCGCCTTGCTGGCGGGTGACCTGGAGGCCGCGCAAGAGCTGCGACTGGTTAGCTCCGAATCAAGCGCAAAGCTCAAGGCCGACTTTCTCCTCATGCCGCATCACGGCAGCAAAACCTCGTCGACAGGCCCATTTCTGGACGCAGTACAGCCGCAGTTTGCGCTGGCGCAGGCTGGTTACCGCAATCGCTTTAACCACCCGGTGGAATCGGTACTGCAGCGTTACGCCGAACGACAAATCCGCGTCATCAAATCTCCGGTCTGCGGCGCTGCAACCTGGCGCAGCGCGCAGGCTGACCAGGTTTTATGCCATCGTCAGCAGGCCATGCGCTACTGGCATCATCAGCCGCTGCCTCAAGATCAGGAGGCACGGTAAAGTGTGTGTGCAAATAAAAAAACCTAAAAATCTTCCTGTGGCGCATAACTTGCTAAGCTAGCGCCAAGACTATTGATGATCATTGCTGGAGACACAACGCATGAGCCGACCGATGTTTGACGAGATGAACGCCAGCCCTGACGCTGTGCGAGAGCACTACCAAATTTACCAGCGCTGGCTGGCGCGTCAGCCGCTGGCGAGCATGCAAGCCCGGCGAGAAGAAGCTGAAATGATTTTTCGGCGCGTTGGCATCACTTTTGCGGTGTACGGTGAAAAAGACGAAGACGGCTCTGGGACTGAGCGCCTGATCCCGTTTGACCTGATTCCCCGCATCATCCCCGCACAAGAATGGGCCACGATGGAAAAAGGTCTGGTGCAGCGTGTCACGGCACTCAACCGTTTTATTCACGACGTGTACCACGGGCAAGAGATTTTGAAGGCAGGCATCGTGCCGTCTGAGCAGATTTTTCAAAACGCGCAGTTCCGTCCCGAGATGATGGGCGTAGATGTGCCGGGCAATATCTATTCGCACATCAGCGGGATTGACATTGTTCGCGCGCCTGATGCCACGGGTGCAGGTGAATACTATGTGCTGGAAGACAACCTGCGCGTGCCCAGCGGCGTGAGCTACATGCTGGAAGACCGCAAAATGATGATGAGGCTCTTTCCTGAGCTGTTCAGTGAAAACCGCGTCGCACCCGTTGCGCACTACCCTGACTTGCTATTGGAAACCCTGCGCGCTTCAGCCCCACCCGCCACGGCGGACCCAACCGTCGTGGTGCTCACCCCTGGCATGTACAACTCAGCCTATTTTGAGCACGCCTTTTTGGCCCAGCAAATGGGCATTGAGCTGGTCGAAGGGCAAGACCTGTTTGTCAAAGACAACTTTGTCTACATGCGCACCACGCGCGGCCCCAAGCGAGTGGATGTGATTTACCGCCGGGTAGACGACGATTTTCTGGACCCATTGGCCTTTAGACCAACCTCAACCCTGGGCTGCGCAGGTTTGCTCAATGTGTACCGAAGCGGCAATGTGGCACTGTGCAATGCGATTGGCACCGGTGTGGCTGACGACAAGTCGATCTACCCGTATGTGCCGAAAATGATTGAGTTTTATCTGGGTGAAAAGCCGATTCTGAAGAACGTGCCGACCTACATGTGCCGCAATGCCGATGACCTGAAATACACGCTGGCCAACCTCAAAGACCTGGTCGTCAAGGAAGTCCATGGTGCGGGTGGCTACGGCATGCTGGTCGGCCCTGCGGCCACTCAGGCCGAGATTGAAGACTTCCGCGCGGCGGTGATTGCCAACCCTGCGGGCTACATTGCGCAGCCCACGCTTAGCCTGTCAACCTGCCCGACCTATGTCGAAAGCGGCATTGCGCCGCGCCACATTGACCTGCGGCCGTTCGTGCTCAGCGGCAAAGAAGTGCAAATGGTGCCCGGCGGTTTGACCCGCGTGGCGCTCAAAGATGGCTCACTGGTGGTCAACTCATCGCAAGGGGGCGGGACGAAGGACACCTGGATTCTTGAGGCTGATTCTTCACCGGCATCGCAGTCTCAATCGCAAGGAGGCAAGTAATCATGTTGTCAAGAACTGCTGATCACCTTTTCTGGATGTCCCGCTATACCGAGCGCGCCGGCGACATGCCGCAGGCATTCGCGGGGATGACTCATCAATTGCGCGACGCGCTTGTGATGTCATCACCAAAATACGCAAAGCGCGGCAGCGCTTTCGGTGTTTGAGGCTAAGGAGAACCTAATGTTGTCAAGAACTGCTGATCATTTATTCTGGATGTCCCGCTATACCGAACGTGCCGAAAACACGGCACGGATGCTGGACGTCAACTACCAGACCTCACTTCTGCCTCAATCAGCCACATCAGCCCAGGCGGGTTGGGAAGGGCTGCTCAGCATCAGCGAACTCAAGTCCCCGTTTGCAGCCAAGTACGGCGACAACGTGATGCCGCGTGACGTGATGGACTTCATGGTGCGCGACGAGCAAAACTCGTCCAGCATTGTGTCGTGCCTGAAAAACGCCCGTGAAAATGCGCGGGCTGTGCGCGGCACGCTGACCACCGAGGTCTGGGAGACTGAAAATCAGACCTATCTTGAAGTCATTCGCATGCTGAAAAGTGGTGATTTTGAACGTGACCCGTCCCAGTTTTTTGAGTGGGTGAAGTTTCGCTCCCACCTGTCGCGCGGCGTCACGGCGGGCACGATGCTGCAAGACGAGGCGTTTCACTTTTTGCGTCTGGGTACTTTTCTGGAGCGGGCTGACAACACGGCGCGCCTCGTGGACGTCAAGTTTCACGCGGCGCAAGGCGATTTATCAGGTGAGGGTCTGCCGCCGGCTCAAGAGTTTGACTTTTATCACTGGAGTTCGATTTTGCGCAGCGTGTCGGGCTTTGAGATTTATCGCAAGGTTTACCGCGATGTGATCAAACCTGAACGTGTGGCCGAGCTGCTCATTTTGCGTGCCGACATGCCGCGTTCATTGCTGGGTTGCCTGAACGAGGTGATGAGCAACCTGGCCATGGTGACCAGCGACGCCAACAGTGAAACACGGCGTCGCGCTGGCAAGCTGCGCTCAGACCTTCAGTACGCCCGCATAGACGAAATTTTGTCCAACGGCTTACATGCCTTTTTGACCCAGTTTCTGGACCGCGTCAATGAGTTGGGCTCGCACCTGAGCCGTGAATTTCTAGTACCCACGACCACTTGAAACTGCATGTTGTTCACACGACAGATTACCGCTACACAGCGCCGCTGCGCTACGCCCTGCAAACGCTGTGGCTCACACCTCAATCCAGCCCGGCGCAAACAGTTAATTTCTGGAGCGTGGGCGCGCCTGAAAAGCTGTTCAAACAGCTAGACGCCTTTGGCAATACCGTTCAGTCGTACACCTTTGTCGGCACAGAGGCTGACAATGTTCGCTGGAGTCTGGTCAATGCGGCAGGTGATGTGGACACGCATGGCGTGGCGCAATTTACAGACTCTGAAAGCCTGCCGCACC
>JANMIH010000064.1:0-2516 GCA_031375685.1 Polaromonas sp.
AGATCATCCACAGATCCAACTACTACCATGTGCCACTGCAAGAAACGCTGGCTGCCAAGCTGGTCGAATTGTCGGGACTGGAGAATGTGTTTTTCTGCTCCACCGGGCTGGAGGCCAACGAAGCCGCGCTGAAGCTGGCGCGCAAATTTGGCCATGACAAAGGCATTGATCGGCCTGAAGTCGTGGTCTATGAAAAAGCCTTTCATGGCCGCAGCATTGCCACCTTGAGCGCAACGGGGAATCCTAAAGTGCAAGCCGGTTTTGGCCCGCTGGTGGAGGGTTTTATTCGCGTCCCGCTGAACGACATTGAAGCCATCAAAAAAGCCACTGCTGGCAACCCCAATGTGACGGCTGTATTTTTTGAGGCGATTCAGGGCGAAGGCGGCGTACACCCCATGAACGATCAGTACCTGCGGGACATTCGCCAACTGTGCGATGAGCGCGACTGGCTGTTGATGATTGACGAGGTGCAATGCGGCATGGGCCGAACCGGCAAGTGGTTTGCGCACCAGTGGTCAGGTATCAAACCCGACGTGATGCCGCTGGCCAAGGGCTTGGGTTCAGGCGTGCCAGTGGGTGCTGTGGTGTGTGGGCCCAAAGCGGCCAACATCTTCAAGCCAGGCAACCACGGCACCACCTTTGGCGGTAACCCGCTGGCGATGCGGGCTGGTGTCGAGACGATTCGTATCCTGGAAGAAGACAACATCATTGCCAATGCGGTCAACACCGGCGGGCATTTGCGCGCTGCACTGGAGCGGGAACTGTCAGGCACAGCTGGCGTGGTCAGTATTCGCGGGCGCGGGCTGATGCTGGGCATTGAGCTGGCCATGCCATGCGGCGAATTGCTCAAGCAGTCAGCCGATGAAGGTTTGCTGATCAGCGTCACGGCTGACTCCGTCATTCGCCTTGTGCCGCCACTGATCATGACCACCGCCGAGGCTGATCAGGTGGTCGCTATTTTGGTGCCGCTGATCAAGCAATTTTTGTACGACAAGACAGCACAGGCCAACGCCTAAACCCATGAACAAGCCCATCAAGCACTACCTGCAATTCAGTGACCTGAACCTGGAGGAATACACCTACCTGTTCGAGCGCACCGCGCTGATCAAAAAGAAATTCAAGGCCTATGAAAAGCACCAGCCGCTGGTAGATCGTACGCTGGTAATGATTTTTGAAAAAGCCTCCACCCGCACCCGTGTTAGCTTTGAGGCTGGCATGTACCAGCTTGGCGGCACGGTGGTCAACCTGACCACAGAAGGCAGCCAGCTGGGCCGGGCCGAGCCGATTGAAGACAGCGCCAAAGTCATCAGCCGCATGGTGGACCTGGTGATGATTCGCACCTATGAGCAAGACAAAATTGAGCGCTTTGCCGAGCATTCACGCGTGCCGGTCATCAACGGCCTGACGAACGAATTTCACCCCTGCCAGATTCTGGCTGACATCTTTACCTACATCGAGCACCGGGGCAGCATCAAGGGCAAAACGGTGGCATGGATTGGCGACGGCAACAACATGGCCAACACCTGGCTGCAGGCTGCTGAAATTTTGGGCTTCACGGTGCATCTGAGCACGCCTAGCGGCTATGAGGTAGACCAAGATGTCGCTGGCCTGCGCGGTACCGCCAGCTACAAGGTCTTCAACCACCCGATGGAGGCCTGTGCGGGTGCCCACCTCGTCACCACCGACGTGTGGACCAGCATGGGTTTTGAAGCAGAAAACGAAGAACGCCGCAAAGCCTTTATCGACTGGTGTGTCGATGAGGACATGATGGCCGCAGCCGCCAAAGATGCCTTGTTCATGCACTGTCTGCCAGCCCACCGTGGTGAAGAAGTTGACGCTGCCGTCATCGACGGCCCACAGTCTGTGGTGTGGGACGAGGCTGAAAACAGGATGCACGTGCAAAAGGCACTCATGGAGTACCTTTTGCTGGGACGGCTCGACTAAGGTAAATTGGTCTGGTTTGACGGCATACCAAAAAGCCACCATAGTGGTTTCTTTTTGGTGTAATCATCATGCCCACCACTCTGACTTTAAAAAACATCCCAGATGAAATTTATGACCGGCTAAAGCTGGCGGCACAAACGCATCGCCGCAGCATGAACAGCGAAGTCATTGTGTGCCTGGAGTCGGTATTGCTGCCCATCAAAGTAACCCCTTCCGAGCGGCTGGCACGTGCACAAGAATTGCGAGCCACCTTGCCTCAGGTCAAGTTCAAAGCTACTGATATAGACATGCTCAAACACCAAGTTCGCCCATGATTGTGGTCGACACCAATGTGCTGGCGTATCTGTACCTGCCAGGCGACTACACCACAGATGCAGAGGCACTTCTAAAACAAGATTCAAAATGGGCGGCACCCCCACTTTGGCGCAGCGAGTTTAGAAATATTCTGGCGGGCTACATCAGACGGAAAACACTGACCTTTGAGCAGGCTTTGAGCTTCCCCCTGTGTCAGACTAGTTGTCGCCTCAATAGAACCAAGAACCTGGGGCGGCGATGAAAGATGGAAATGGCAC
>JANMIH010000131.1:0-3036 GCA_031375685.1 Polaromonas sp.
TACAAAGTGTCGCAAAAAGCGGGCAGTGTTCACAACGCTTTTGGTCGTGTCAAAGACTGGTTCGTCGGTAATTTCTGATGAAACACTACCCCGCATTTATCCCCACTGCGCCACCACACACCCGGTCAGGAGGCGCTGATCCGCCTTCATGAAAACCTTCAATCCGTATTGATTTTTAATTTTTGGCAACTGCAATTTAACAAAACAGGAGGCTCACCATGAGCATCGAAATGATTGAGATCGAAGAGTTCAACCAGGGCACACAAATCAAGGTGATTGGTGTGGGTGGTGGCGGCGGCAACGCGGTTGGCCACATGATCGAGTGCGGTGTGCAGGGCGTTGAGTTCATCTGCGCCAACACCGACGCCCAGGCACTCAGCCGTGGCAATGCACACAAAACGATTCAGCTGGGCGGCACCGGTCTGGGTGCAGGCAGCAAGCCTGACAAAGGACGTGAAGCAGCGGAGCTGGCAGTGGACGACATTCGCAGTGCGATTGACGGAGCGCACATGCTGTTCATCACCGCAGGCATGGGGGGTGGCACGGGCACCGGCGCTGCGCCTGTCATCGCACGCATCGCCAAGGAAATGGGTATTTTGACGGTTGGCGTGGTCACAAAACCGTTTGAGTTCGAAGGTGGCCGCCGCATGACCAATGCCGATTTGGGCTTGGCTGAGCTGGAAGCCAATGTCGATTCACTGATCGTGGTGCTCAATGAAAAGCTGCTTGAAGTGCTGGGCGACGACGTGACGCAGGACGAAGCCTTTGCCCATGCCAACGACGTTCTGAAAAACGCCGTGGGCGGTATTGCCGAGATCATCAACGAGTACGGCAATGTCAACGTCGACTTTGAAGACGTGCGTACCGTGATGGGCGAGCCTGGCAAAGCCATGATGGGCACTGCGGTGGCCAACGGCCCAGACCGTGCACGCATTGCGGCTGAACAGGCTGTCGCTTGCCCTCTGCTTGAAGGCATTGATCTGTCAGGTGCCAAGGGCGTCTTGGTATTGGTGACGGCTGCCAAGGGCTCGCTCAAACTGAGCGAATCCAAATTGGCAATGAACACCATCCGTGCCTACGCTTCGGCAGACGCGCATGTGATTTACGGTGCAGCGTATGACGACAAGCTGGGCGACGACATCCGCGTGACCGTGGTCGCCACAGGCCTCAGCCGCCAGGGCGCACGTCGTCACGCACCTCCGTTGCAAGTGCTGCGCACAGGTACCGACAACGTGCCTTTCAATGTGCCAACGCTGCTCAATTCAGTCGCCGGCATGGGTGGTTCCTCGCAAGCGGTTATGGGCTCCAGCCAGCCAGACTACGGCAATATGGCTGTACCCAGCGTGTGGCGTACGAACCGTACGCAAGCGGCTGCCAAAGTTGACGCGCTGGCATCGGGCGGCATGGATGATTTTGAGATCCCGGCATTCCTGCGTAAACAGGCAGATTGATATTTCGCGCGCTCTGTGCAACTGGCAGAGAGCGCGCGAAACACAGGGCATTCAAGAAAATTTAAAATAGCAACATGCTTGCTCAAAGAACTCTCAAAACACTCACCAAAGCCGTTGGCGTCGGCCTGCACAGCGGTCAGCGTGTCGAGTTGACCTTGAGGCCTGCTGCCCCTGATACGGGGATTGTTTTTCGACGGGTGGACTTGCCGCAGCCTGTTGACATACCGATTTCAGCACTGGCGGTCACTGACACGCGCCTGGCATCGACCATCTCCAATGGCAGTACCAAAGTCTTCACGGTGGAACACCTGATGTCTGCCTGCGCGGGTTTGGGGTTGGACAACCTTTACGTTGACATCACCGCCGAAGAGGTACCGATTCTGGATGGCTCTGCATCATCATTTGTCTTTCTGCTGCAATCAGCAGGCATTGAGTTGCAAAACGCGCCCAAACGATTTGTACGCCTTTTGAAAACCGTTGAAGTCCGTGAAGGCGAGGGCGCCAGCACCAAGTGGGCACGCCTGTCCCCCTACGACGGTTACAAGCTGAGTTTTGAAATTGACTTTGACCACCCGGCGGTTGACTCCACGGGACAGCGGGTAGAGTTCGACATGAGTTCGGGTTCTTACACCCGAGACATCGCCAGAGCCCGTACCTTCGGCTTTACCAAAGACGTTGAAATGATGCGCGCGAACGGTCTGGCCATGGGTGGCGGGCTGGACAACGCCATCGTGATGGATGATTACAAGGTGCTGAACAGCGATGGCCTGCGTTACAACGACGAGTTTGTGAAACACAAAATTCTGGATGCCATGGGTGATTTGCATTTGCTGGGCAAACCATTGTTGGCCGCCTACAGCGCATTTCGTTCAGGGCACGCGCTGAACAACAAGCTGCTGCGCGAATTGCTGGCGCACAAAGATGCGTATGAAGTCGTCACGTTTGAAGACGAAAAGCGTGCGCCGAAAGGTTTTGCCACCTTGGCGCCAGCCTGGTAGCTTGCCAATATGCTGTTATTGCGCTGGTTACTGCTTGCCTTGCTGCTCGGCTCGGCGTTGTCATTTCTGTTTTATGCCCTGACCGGACAGGAGCGCTACAAACGCTACGGCTTGGTCACACTCAAATGGACGTTGATCGCTGGTTTTGGGTTTTTTGCTGTATTGATTGTCCAGCGTCTTGCTTGAACCCCATCAAGGTTTTTTAAGTGCCGCTGCCAGCATGGCCCGAGCCTTGCCTGCATGGGCATGCGTAATCGCCAAGCCCAGCGCATCGGCGGCATCCTTGCCCGGCAGCGTTGGCAACTTCAGCAAGCGCATCACCATCTGCTGCACTTCTGCCTTGCCGGCTTTGCCGTAGCCTGCGATTGACTTTTTCATATGCAGCGCGCTGTACTCGGCCACGCTCAAATCTGCGGATACCAATGCTGTAATACAAGCGCCTCTGGCCTGACCGAGCAACAAGGTCGCCTGTGGATTGACATTAACAAACACAATTTCAATCGATGAACAGTCTGGCTGGTATCGCTCCACCACTTCGCGCACGCCGTCAAACAGGACTTTGAGACGGCCGGGCAAATCCTTTTTCT
>JANMIH010000139.1:0-1893 GCA_031375685.1 Polaromonas sp.
GCCTGCAAAGCTTGACTTTGAGCCTGAACTTGACGCCTCTTGGCTTCACCCATTTGGTGACTCCCTCAAATCCGTTGAAACTGGCTTGTAGTCTAGCTTGCAGGCCGTTTATGGCCTGTCAACTGCCGGAAATAGGATAAACCCAAGGGTGCCAAGGTTTGCTCGCTGGCGCCCGGCGTGATTGACACCGCCATGCAAGAACAACTGCGCGCCGCGGACAGCCAGGCGTTTCCAGACCAGTCGAGTTTTTTAAACCTCAAAAGCAGTGGCGCATTGGCGTCGCCAGAAGAAGCTGCCCAGCGCCTGTTGGCTTTTTTGATGCGGGCTGATTTTGGTGAGAACCCGGTGGCTGACGTTCGGGACTGAAAGCCATCACACGTCAGGTCGCCTCAATAAATCGCCGGCACCAAAATTTCTTGTGGCACCGCCTGACGCACATAGTCGTCATGCCGCACGCGTTCAGGCAGAACGATGGCGGGATGTTCTGTTTCGCTGTACGGCATTTGCTCCAGCAGATGGTGAATGCAATTCAGGCGCGCCTTCTTTTTATCAACGGCCTGTACCACCCACCAAGGTGCCTCGGGGATGTGGGTGCGCTCCAGCATGATTTCTTTGGCCTTGGTGTAGTCTTCCCAGCGGCTGCGCGACTCCAAATCCATCGGGCTTAGCTTCCACTGCTTGAGCGGGTCATGAATGCGGCCCAAAAAGCGTGAATGCTGCTCTTCGTCAGAAATTGAAAACCAGTATTTGATGAGCTGAATGCCGGATCTGACCAGCATTTTTTCAAACTCGGGCACAGTTCTGAAAAACTCTTCGTACTGCTCGTCACTGCAAAACCCCATGACACGCTCAACCCCAGCGCGGTTGTACCAGCTGCGGTCAAACAGCACCATCTCGCCCGCCGCAGGCAAGTGCGACACATAGCGCTGAAAGTACCATTGGGTGCGTTCGCGGTCGTTGGGTGCGGGCAACGCCGCCACCCGGCACACGCGCGGGTTCAGGCGCTGGGTGATGCGTTTGATGACACCACCTTTGCCTGCGGCGTCGCGCCCTTCAAACAAAATCACCACTTTGTGACCTGTGTTTTTAACCCAGTCCTGCAGCTTGACCAGCTCACCCTGCAAGCGAAACAGCTCACGAAAGTAAACGCGGCGATCTTCTTTGTCCTGGGCAGAGTGCGCTGGCGCTTCTGCACCGGTCAGCTCGGCCACCGTGCGGTCTTCAAGCTCCATCTCCAGCTCTTCGTCGTAGCTGTCAATCAGGTCGTTGCGGATGCGCCGCATGAGTTCTTCGTCAATGGCCTGCACGTTAGTCTCCCGTCAAAGTCAACAAAAAATGACTTTAAGCTTAGTGACTAAATGTGGCAGTTGTGTGAAAAACCCTGGCTTGCCCAGTTTCAGGGCTGGAGCAGACGCTGGTAAATCTGGTCTTTGAGGTTGAGACGTTTTTTCTTCAAAACCTCCAGCGCTTCGTCGGTGATGACAGCGCCGCCCGTCTCGTATTTCTTGATCTCGTGGTTGTCTTCGTCGTACTCATTGAACAGTTTGGCAAAGTGAGCGTCTGAGCCTTTCAAGGCGCGCATCTTGTCCAGATATTCAGGAAATTCATGCGCAATGTCGTGATTAAGCAAGTCCATTATTCAGCCTTTGGGGTTGGGTTGATGACATTCATCATTCAGACTTTCCAGTCTGCACCCTGTTAAACCCTGCGGCTATCAGACAAAGCGCCGTTCAGACCGTTTGTCGCTCACGCCTCAATCTTCACGCCTTTCCAGAAAGCCACATGCCCCTTGATTTCTTCAGCCTCGGGCTTGGGGTCTGGGTAGTACCACACCGCATCGGTGTTCATCTCGCCATTGACCAGCAATGAGTAATAGCTGGCCTGGCCTTTCCA
>JANMIH010000157.1:0-3651 GCA_031375685.1 Polaromonas sp.
CGCCCGCGCCAACGAATCGCAAAAACTCCTCAACTGGGGCTACACCGCGTTTGAGGCCGTCAAACTGTTCGATGCCAATCAGGTCGTGGCCAGCCCGAGTGTCTGGAAAGGCAAGAGCAACGTCGTCAAACTCGGCCAAACCAAGGCCATCGTGGTGGCCGTACCAGCTGGCACCGCCACCAAACTCAAAACCATGGTTGCCCGCCCTGAGCCGCTGGTCGCCCCCTTCACCAAAGGCCAGGCCATCGGCAGCCTGAAGATCATGTCGGGCGACAACCCGGCGGTGGTGGCAGAAGCACCGCTGGTTGCGCTGGAGGCGGTTGAAGAGGCTGGCGTGCTGGGCCGGGCTTGGGATGCTGTGCGGTTGTGGATCAAGTAGCTGAGAGAAAAGACTTGGCTACTGTTTACAATATCGGAATATTAATCCGGATATGTAAAAATGATTTCAAGGCACGCATCACCCCGAATTCTGCGTTTGCTGGGCGGGTTTCCTGTTTTAACCATCACAGGTCCGCGTCAATCCGGCAAGACGACCTTGGTCAGGCAGTTATTGCCACACAAGCCTTATGTGTCGCTAGAAGCACCTGCGCAGCGTGAGTTTGCACGCACGCAGCCAGCAGAATTTTTGCAGCAATTCCCAAGCGGTGCGGTGATTGACGAGGCGCAAAACGCACCTGAATTGTTTTCTGAAATGCAAGGTGTGGTGGATGCCGCCCGCACCATGGGGCAGTTTGTATTGACAGGGTCGCACAACCTGTCGTTGCTGTCCTCCGTCACGCAGAGCCTGGCTGGCCGCACGGCTTTGGTTGAATTGCTGCCACTGTCCATCGCCGAGCTGCGGGACGCCAAGCTGCTGGAGCCAGATTACGCCAATCACCTTGTCAAGGGCTTTTACCCCGCCCTGTATTCCCGCGCTCTCGAGCCTTATGAATGGCTGAATGCCTACCTGGTGACCTATGCAGAGAGGGATGCGCGCCAGTTAACGGCCATTCAAGACTTGGGTGCATTTCAACGCTTTTTAAGGCTGACGGCTGCACGCACCGGTCAACTGTTGAACATGCAGTCCTTGGCCAGCGACGCAGGCGTGTCAGACAAAACCGCCAAACAGTGGCTGTCGATCTTGGAGACGTGCTATTTGATTCACTTTGTGCGTCCGCACTTTGCCAACTTTGGCAAACGCCTGACCAAAAGCCCAAAAATCTACATGACCGATGTGGGTTTGGCTGCTGCATTGTTGGGCATTCATACGGCTGAGCAAGTGCAAAACCACCCCCTGCGCGGCGCGCTGTTTGAAACGATGGTGGTTAATGAGTTTTTAAAAAGCCGCGCCAACACGGGCGTACGAGAGCCGCTGTATTTCTGGCGCGACAACATCGGCACCGAGGTGGATTTGATTCTGGAGCGCGGTCAAGACATCGCTGCGGTAGAAATCAAGTCGGGTGTTACCGTGGCATCTGACGCTTTCAACAACTTGGGAAAGTGGCAAAAATACGCCACCGAGCGAGGTCAGTTTTCTAACATTTACCCAGGCTTGGTCTACGGTGGTGATTCGCGCTTTACGCGCGCGGGTGTTGATGTTTTGCCGTGGGGCCTTTTGTAGCAGATTGAACAATTGGGGGCAGCTCCAATTAAAAGCACAATTAAAAAACTGCGACAACGGGCTTAACAACGCGCGTTTAAAAAAAGGGCACTGCTGGCCCCATGCTTTTGAGCGCAAAGAGAACCCAGACGCCTCTGCGACAAGTCCTCGGTACTTATCCTGTGAAGTGGCAGTGCATCTGCGCCTAGGATGGTTGCATACACAACTTTCGGAAACACCCAATGACCACACCTAAAACCGTTCAAGGTGGCCTGCAGCGCCGCCATCTCATCGCAGCATGTGGCCTGGCCGCTGGCTCACTGGCGCTGCCGTCGGTCATGAAGAGCGCCATCGCACAAACCGCGCCTTGGCCATCCAAGCCGATTCGTATCATCGTGGCCTTTGCCGCTGGAGGGTTGACGGACTCGTATGCGCGGCTGTATGCGGAGCAGCTCACAGCCAAGTTTGGCATTCAGGCGATTGTTGAGAACAAGCCTGGCGCGGGCGCCATCATTGCGATTGATGCGGTGGCCAAGTCGCCAGCCGATGGCTACACACTGCTCATGACAACATCTGGCACGGTCTGGCAAAACCGGGTGCTGTACACCAAGCTGCCTTACAACCTGGACAAAGACGTCGTGCCGGTGGCCTTTTACCCGTCAGGCCCGCTGGTGGTGGGTGTGCCTGAAAAAATTGGCGTCAATACCATGCGCGAACTGATTGACTACGCGAAGAAAAACCCAACCAACATGGGCAGCTATGCACCAGGTTCTTACCCGCAAATGGTGGCTGACCAGACCAACCGCAGCGAGGGCACAAAAATCGTCACCATTAACTACCGGGGCGAGTCGCCCATGTGGGTAGACGTGGCAGGCGGGCAGTTGCAAGTGGCCATTGGCAGTTACCAGTCGTTTGCCACAGTACAGCCGCGCGGCGTCAAAGCCATTGGCGTGACGGGCTCTTATCGGTCGCCCAAACTGCCCAATGTACCCACGCTCACAGAGCAAGGTATCGAAGGACGGCTGGTCACGCTAGAGGGCGGCTTGCCGCTGATGGCGCCCGCCGGTACGCCTGAAGCCGTGCTGCGCGCGCTGTCGCAAGTCGTGGTGGATGGTGCCAACACCCCCAAAGCGGCGCAATTGCGCGAGACTTTTGCCATCCCGAACAAGCCCAAGAATCTGAAAGACACCCGTGACGACTGGGCGCGGGATGTGCCGGTGTGGATCAAGCTGGCGGTTGATTTGGGCATCAAACTCGACTGATTTGCCACCCAAACCCTAAACGGCTATACTCATGGGCTTTTCTGGAAATCCAGAGAAGGAATCGTTTTCGCGGCCAATCCGACAATTGGCCCGACGATTTTGTAAATTTTCAGACGAAGAATTCACGTATTTAGGACGTTTTTAAATGCCAACCATCAACCAGCTAGTGCGTCAAGGCCGTGAGGTCGAGACCATCAAGTCGAAGAGTCCTGCGATGCAGAACTCTCCGCAGCGCCGCGGTGTGTGCACACGTGTGTACACCACGACGCCTAAAAAGCCAAACTCCGCTCTGCGTAAAGTCGCCAAAGTGCGCCTGACCAACGGATTTGAAATCATTTCCTACATCGGCGGCGAAGGCCACAACCTGCAAGAACACAGCGTGGTGCTGGTTCGTGGTGGTCGTGTCAAAGACCTGCCCGGTGTGCGCTACCACATCGTTCGTGGCTCGCTCGACTTGCAAGGCGTGAAAGACCGCAAGCAGTCACGCTCCAAGTACGGCGCTAAAAAGCCGAAGGCTAAGTAACTCTTAACCAAAAAGCAAAACAAGCTTTTTAAAAAACACAAAGGTGCTGCTTTTCTGCATGGCGCAGAAAAATCCAGCGTAGTGACCCGATTTTGGGTCGAGTAAGTGAGGGTTTTGATAACTCTCGCGGTGTTGCCAAAAGCAATGCCAACTGAAGCAAAGAGGTGAAAAAATGCCACGTCGTCGCGAAGTCCCTAAACGTGAAATTCTCCCTGATCCAAAATTTGGTGATGTCGATCTCGCCAAATTCATGAACGTCATCATGCAAGGCGGCAAAAAAGCCGTCG
>JANMIH010000179.1:0-3671 GCA_031375685.1 Polaromonas sp.
ATCACCTGGCTTGGGTGGCCGTAGCGTTTGATGAGTGCATTCACAACTAGCCTGACTTGGTTCAAGCCGATATGTACCGTCGGGTTAGCGAGACGCCCAAAGCGCTTTTCAGGTGTGTCGTCTAACTTGCCGCTGCCAAAGCCGACGTGGCGCTGTAGGGCTTCGCCGTAGTAGGGCAATTCCGGCAATATTTCCCCGGTGGATGCGGCGCTGATATTGCTGTGATGGTCAAAGCCTGCGGCAATCACGGCTTTGTCGTAAGTAGTGACTTCGCGTCGCAGCTCGGGCAGGATTCGGGCAAGTGCTTTGGCGCACAAGCTGCCATAGCCCTCGGGCAGTGCGACATTGGCCAGTTTTTCGGCACGAGATTCATCCACGCCCGTTTCACTTTGCAACCACGCAACCAGTTTGGCTTCGTTTTCTTCTTTCACCAGTTGCCAAACAATGGCGTCTTGCTTGGCTTCGTCAAAAGCCCACCAATCATCGCCAAACAAATCTTTTTTACTCAAGATAGCGCTGGTGACGTTGCCTTTGAGTTCAAGTCGTTTGGCATCGGCCAAGTTGAATTTCACCGTGCCGCTTAGCCCAAGCAACTTGGGAATAGCGGTTTTAAAACTCTTGTGGCCTGTTTCAAGCGCCTCGGCCAGCTTGTTGCGTTGTTCAAGCGTCAACGCCTGTTCCCTCAAGCCATCGCCCAAAATTCTCAAATTCGCCAGTTCTTGATAAATACGAAAGCGCTGCGTACTGGGCAAAGCCAGCGGCGCGCGCATCTCGTCCGGTAGTAGCGTGCAACGACCTGGTATGACTGGCTTTAATGGGCGCTGGAACAGCAATGCGTCTTTAAGCTCATCGCGCGCGGTGTGGTTGAACAGTGCAGGATTAAAAGCAGTCTGCGCAGCCCAAAGCGCATCAAACTCAGCCTCAATCATGGCGCGGTCAATGTAGAGGTCGTAGCTTTTGTCGATGCGAGTTTTTCCGTCTTCTTTCAAAACCTTTTCTTGTCGGAACCGCGCCCGCACTGTGCTGCCTGCCGCGTCGCGCTTGTGCAACCATTCGCCCACCGTGCGGCAGCCGGTGTTTGTCAGGTTTTGCCGTAACTTGCTGATGGCGGTTTTCAATGCGCGCTGTCGTTGTCAGCCTTGTCGGTCTTGCGATTGCTTTTAAAGCCGCGCCGTTGGTTGATATGAAACATCGCCCGGCCAAATTCTGCGGGGCTCAACGCTGCATCAAGCCCTTTGGCGCGCAATGTGTAGGGGTTCAGCGTTTCAAGCGCTTTGCGTTCGGCTTCTAGCTTGGGGAAAAAGCCATGAGCAATCAGTGTGGTCATCATGCGCGCCTTGCGCTTGAGCAAGCGGTCACGCCTGCGCCGCATCGCACGCGCTTCACGCCGCGTAACAGCTAGCGATGAGCCGTCTTTGGGGTTGCGGCCGTCTGAAAATATCCGAACACCTGCTTTGATCACTGCGCACGGATGGTTTTCCGCGTTAAGTCGAATCATTGCCCAGCCGAGTGATGTTGAGCCTAAATCCAGCGCCAGCCGATAGCGCATACCTTGTGACATGTTTGCTCCCTTACCGTTTTTACGAACAAGCTTGGTTTTTAACGCTTTTTACGTTATATTTCAAGCACTTATCGATTGGGATATGAGCTCTGGACGCTAACAAGCAGAAAGATGCACCAAATGGAAAGCCGCTATATGCGGCTTTCGTCTTTTCTGAGCCAGACTAATTTTGGCGAAAAAAAACCCGATTTTGAGCTGTTTTAGGCTAATTTTAAGCATCAAATCGGGTACTAGCTCAATAAATACGGGCGCAAGCAGCTACTAAATTAATAGCACTCCATCTGCTATCACAACAAGCGTGCAGCCTGCAAACCCGAGCGCACAGCGCCCTCTAGCGTGGCTGGGTACGGGCCGTTGGTGTAGTCGCCACAGGCCAGCAGGCCGGGGGCGATTTGCTGGTCGGGGCGTTGCAAGCCTGGGGTGCAGGCAAACGTTGCGCGCTTTTCAACCACGGTTTGCAGGATGTGCAAATTTTTGATGCCCAACTGATTGGCGGCTTGTGCTGCTACCAGCGGGTTTAACTCGGCGCTGCCCTGCTGGCTGGCGCTGATGACAAAAGCCAGCAAGCCAGCCGGGCCGCCGAGTTGGCCACGGTCAAATACAAATTGGGCGGGATGCAAAGCGTCGCAGCGCAGTGCCAGCATGGGCTGGGGCAGGCGTGTGCCTGGCGCCATGGCGTAAACGGTGGCGATGGCTTCGTGGTGCAGGCCCTCTGTCAAGGTCAGCCAGTCGGCGCATGGCAGGTTGCTGCTGCGCACCAAGCGCGCTGCCTCAAGCGGTGGGCAGGCCAGAATGACGCGGTCAAACGGGCCGAGGTCGGCATCCGCATTGCCCACCAGATGCCATGGCTGGTTGTCGCCCGCCGTGACGCTTTGTATTCTGATACCCAATCTCGCTTTGCCACCGCGCGCCGCCAGCCATGCCAGGGCCGCGTCTGGCAGCAGGGCGCTTAAATCAGCTTTTGGCAGCAACAGGTTGGAGCCGCCTTCAGGCGCAAAAAGTGAGTCTTTCAAAACGGTCAAAAATACCTGGCCACTGGCTCGGTCTGCAGGTGTGTTCAGGGCGGATACGCACAAAGGCTCCATCAGTGTGGCCATGACACGCGGGGACATGCCCCTGCACAAGTTGGCAACAGATTGCTGTGGCGAACATTTGAATTGGCGCAATTGCCAAAGCGTTGCGGTTTTAAGCAGTGAGAGCTTGTCGGCCCAAGACCAACCGCTGGCGCGCAAGATGCCCACCAGCGCGTCAAGTGGCGCAGGCAAGCTGGGTAACTTCAAACCGCTGCCGTCCGGAAACTGCAGCGTTAACGGCATGCGGTGCAGGGTTGTGGCGACATCCACACCCACATCCGCCATCAGTTTGAGGGTCTCTGAATACGCGCCAATCAGAATGTGCTGGCCGTTGTCCAGGCTCAGGGTTTGGCCGTCATGCGCCACATCCAGCCGCCGGGCGCGACCACCGGGTGTGCGGCTGGCTTCAAACACCGTGACATGGTGCCCTTGGCGGGTGGCCTGAACCGCAGCGGCGCAGCCTGCCCAGCCAGCGCCGATGACGGCAATATTAACGCCTGGTTTCATAGCTGCTTACGCCCGTATTTATTGGTCTATAGGCATAAATAATGCTCTAAATCTTGCCCAGCGCCTGGGTTTTCCAGGCCAGGTAAAACTTGCGCAGTGGCGTCAGGCTGATGCGCTGGTGCAGCACCTGGTAATCGCTCAGTGCAATTTCTTTTAACAGCGTGCGGTAAATGCTGGCCATCATCAGGCCGGGCTTTTGCGTGCGACGGTCGGCTGCGGGCAGCATGGCCAGCGCTTCGTCGTACAGCGCCAGGGCACGCTCGGTTTGAAACTGCATCAGTGCGGTAAAGCGGCTTGAATATTCGCGTTTCAAAAGCTCGTGCGCCTTCACGTCAAACTGCTGCAGCTCAGACATGGGCAAGTAAATACGGCCACGCTGGGCGTCTTCACCCACGTCGCGGATGATGTTGGTCAGCTGAAATGCCAGGCCCAGCTTGTGCGCGTAGGCGGTGGTCTCAGCTTGCGTCTGGCCAAAAATACTGGCGGCTACTTCGCCCACAATGCCGGCCACCAGATGGCAGTAGCGCCGA
>JANMIH010000226.1:0-2974 GCA_031375685.1 Polaromonas sp.
AAACGGTGCCAAGATGGCCGTTGAAGAACTCAACGCAAAAGGCGTGATGATCGGCGGCAAGAAAGTCAAGCTCGAATTGGTGCTTGAAGACGACGCAGGTGACCCAAAGCAGGGCACCGCAGTTGCTCAAAAGCTGGCTGACATGAAGGTGTCTGGCGTGATTGGCCACCTGAACTCAGGCACCTCCATCCCAGCTTCGAAAATTTACAGCGCTGCTGGCATTCCGCAAATTTCCCCATCCGCTACCAACCCGGCTTTCACACGCGCTGGCTACAAAACCACCTTCCGCGTGGTGGCTGACGACGTTCACCTGGGCGGCACATTGGGCCGTTACGCTGTGTCCACTCTCAAGGGCAAGTCAATTGCCGTGATTGATGACCGTACCGCTTACGGTCAGGGCGTTGCTGAAGAGTTTGTCAAGGCCGTTAAAAAAGCGGGTGGCAACATTGTTGGCCAAGAGTTCACGACTGACAAAGCCACTGACTTCATGCCGATTCTGACCACCCTCAAAGGCAAAAAGCCAGACGTGATCTTCTTCGGTGGCATGGACGCCGTTGCTGGCCCAATGCTGCGCCAGATGAAGAACCTGGGTATCGACGCCAAGTTCATGGGCGGTGACGGCATCTGCTCCAGCGAGCTGGCCAAACTGGCAGGTCCTGCCATGGCTGACGGCCAAGTGGTGTGCGCTGAAGCTGGCGGTGTTGAAGGTTCACAAAAAGCTGGCCTTGACAAGTTCAACGCCGACTTCAAGAAGAAGTTCAATGCCGACGTGCAAGTCTATGCACCTTATGTGTATGACGCCGTGAACGTGATGGTCGCTGCCATGGTTAAAGCCGGTTCCTCAGAGCCAGCAAAATACCTGCCAGTGCTGGCCAAAACGGCTGGCCATAAAGGTGTGACCGGCACCATCGCTTTTGACGAAAAAGGCGACATCAAAAACGGCGCGTTGACCCTGTACACGTACAAGGCCGGCAAGCGTGACGCGATTGCTGTGGTGCGTTAATTTATCCCTGGTTCAATAAGCACCTCAAAAAAAGCCACCGCAAGGTGGCTTTTTTTTGCCCGCAAGTTCCGCGATGGTGCGGGTCATTTTTTGCGGCTGGTCACGAGTCTTATAAAAAGGGCAACTGCTATTGAATGCATAGCTTTTCAGGCATGTTCACGCCGCTTCAATGTCGCTCACAGGTCATCATTCAAGGGAATTCCTTAAGGTTTGCAAGGTCTTTATGCGATAACAATCAAACCCTAACAACCATAAGGGTTTTGCCATGAAATTTTCTAACCGCACCTTGCTTTGCACAAGTACCCTGTCAGCTGCGTTGCTTGGCTTGACTGCCTGTAGCAGCATGCCGCCAAACACGGCTTTTGCCCCCGCAGGCGTCAGCGTTCGCATCATCCGGACGACGCACGGCATCCCGCACGTCACCGCGTCCAGCATGGAGATGCTGGCTTATGGCACAGCCTACGCCCATGCACAAGACAACGTGTGCCTGAGTTTTGACGTCATGGCCACCGTGCGCGGTCAGCGTTCACAACATTTTGGCGCGACGGCTACGGGTGTGCTGGGTGTGCGTACCTTGCCCAATGCCGTGATTGACGCGTTTGTGCAGTCTCACATGAACGACGCCAAACTCCAGGCCAGCTGGGATGCGTCCAGCGCCAACAACCGGGCCATGGCCACAGGCTATGTGGCGGGCTTCAACCGCTATTTGCAGGATAACGCTGGCAAGCTGCCATCTGAATGCAATGGCAAGCCGTGGGTTCAGCCGATGAGGCTGCTTGACATTTACCGTGCTACAGAAGCCATCAATGTGCAGGCGGGTGCTGGCGCTTTGGCCGACGCGATTGCCGCTGCTGCGCCACCGGTGAAGGCGGCTGCCATGCTGCCGGTAGAGCAGGGCAGTACTTTGGTGGAGGAGCTGGCCCATGCGCAAGGCGCGCGCGAGCAACTGCGTGAAGCGGGCCTGCTCGACTCGCCGCTCGGCTCCAACGCCTGGGCTTTCGGCAAGCAGACCACGGCCAACGGCAGCGGCATGCTGCTAGGCAACCCACACTACCCGTGGGTGGGGCACAGCCGCTTTTACCAAATGCGTTTGACCATCCCCGGCCAGATGGACGTGATGGGTGCCGCATTGGGCTGGACGGCCGCCGTTCAAATTGGTTTTAACAAAGACCTGGCGTGGTCGCACACGGTGTCTACCGGCAAGCGATTTACCCTGTATGAGCTGACCCTGTCGCCTGGCAAACCCACCACCTACATCATCGATGGCAAAGAAGAGCCGATGGTCGCCAAAAAGGTCACCGTCGGTGGGCGTGAGCAAACCATCTGGACCAGCCGCTTTGGCCCGATTCTCGTCATGCCGCGTGCCGGACTGGGCTGGACCACTGAACGTGCCTACGCCATACAAGACGCCAATGCCGGCAGCGTGCGCTCCACCGACATGTACCTCCAGTTTGCCAAAGCGCGCAGCGTGGGCGACTTGCGCAGCGCCATGAACCTGCTGGGCACGCCATTTGTCAACACCATTGCCGCTGACCGCGCGGGCGATGCCATGTACGCCGATGTCAGCGGTGTGCCTGATCTTGAACTGGCCGACATTCAGCGCTGCGCCCCCAGCCGACCAGCGGCGGCCTTGCTCGGTGCGGCCAATCTGGTGGTGCTCAATGGCTCACGCAGCGACTGCAACTGGAAGCAGGACAGCGCATCGCCCGTGCCAGGCCTGATCGCACCCGCGCGCATGCCGGTTGCGGTACGGCAAGACTGGCTGCACAACAGCAACGACAGCTTTGCCTACACGCATCCTGAACAAAAATGGGGCCCGGTGTCCGTGATGGTGGGTGACGATGTGGTGCGCCGCCATCGCACACGCTCTGAGTTGATTGAAATCCCCGAAATGCTGTCTAAGGGTAAGGTGACGCTGGCAGGCATCCAGGGCCAATTGTTTGAGAACCGCAACCTGGTCGCCCGCATGGT
>JANMIH010000264.1:0-1765 GCA_031375685.1 Polaromonas sp.
GCTACAGCCAAATTTATGCTTAAAGTGGCACTGGTTTTTGCCGCTATGGTCAGGGGGTTTGTATGAACGCAAACCCTGTTTCTGAGGTTATGGCGGACATCACCAACGACCTGGACTACCCGACCGGGCAGCGCGGCGGCAAAGCGTTTGCCACGCTGGCAGCGCGGTTTGCACTGCTTGGCTACCAACTGACCCGCACCGACCCGCTGGACGGGTCAGTGAGCTACCACGCGGCGCGCTACGGACTTGTGCGCTGCTTGCCCACCCTTAGCGATGCGCAGCAACTGATAGCGCACCTGGAGGCCACACCATGACCACCAATCCGCAAAATAACGAGCCAACAGAACCAGAAAAAAAGAAGGCCGCAACCCTGGAAAAGATTGCAGCCCTTGAAGCTATCAGAAACGAGTTTAAAGGCACTGCCAGCCGTTCGCAAGCGGCGCGGCTGCTGGAGGCGCTATCGCGCTATTCGATCAACACGTTTGAGGCCATGCGCTACCTGGACGTGTACTACTGCCCGGCGCGCATATTGCAGCTACGCAAGCAGGGGCACAACATCATCACGCACTGGCAAACCGTGGTGACTGAAGCAGGCGAACGCCACCGGGTTGGCTTGTATGTGCTCAATAGCGGGGCTGGCCAGCATGGCGGGCAATAAGTACAAGGGCAGCAAGTACACCGAGAGCTTCACAGGCATTGTTCACAGCGTGTTTGAAAGCCCGGCCTTCACTGCCCTAAGCCCGCACGCCTGCAAGCTGCTGCTGGAGCTGGCCGGGCAGTACCGGGGCAGCAACAACGGCAATTTGACGGTGGCTTGGTCAGTGGTCAGCAAGCGCGGCTGGCGGTCACGCTCTACCCTGTGGCGCTGCAAGGCTGAACTGATCAATGCCGGGTTTGTGTACGTGACACGCAAGGGCCACATGCCAAGCACTTGCGAGCTGCTGGCCTTGACCTGGTTTCCGCTGGACGTATCGCCCAAGTTTGACCCTGAAGCCGTGGCCTGCTTTAAAGCCAAAGCGTATCGGGCCAGCACGCCACTGGCTATGCCCGCCATCAAGCCCAAGCGTGACTGGACGCTACCCAACGGCGGCAAACCAGCGTTTGTAAATCACAAACCTTTGTCCACGGCTGAAACATGCAACGCGCTACAAGTCCACTAGCGAAACCATGCCCACCTAAAAAGGGGATTCAATGTTTCAGCCGTGGACTTGCAGGCGGCTTTTCAGGTGGTTTCAATGTTTCAGCCGTGGACACCTTTATAGACATGCCAGTCTCTGTTTTAAGTCTCTGCTGCTTTTCTGACCTTTAAAGGGCGGACGGCCACCCAACACCACGACACCAAACGAAAGGCACACCATGGCCACAACCCAAAAAGCATCAAAAACGGCGCTGCAACCAACTACCGTCAAAATCAGCGAACTGTCTAAAGCCGATAAAGCGCGGTTGGCTGTGTCGCCATCACTCAACGGCGCGACAGTGATCCAAGCCTATCAAGGCAATCTGATCGGCAAAGACGTTGATCTAGGCGCGTTGATTGACCAATTGCGCGACACCTGCAAAGAAGTCAAGGGCGGTGACTTGCACGCGCTGGAGGCCATGCTGATCAACCAAGCCACGGCGCTGCAAACCATTTTCACCAGCCTGGCGCGCCGGGCGCAATTGCAGGAATACCAAAAGAACCTGGAGGCGTTTTTGGGGCTGGCCTTGAAAGCGCAGGCACAAAGCCGGGCCACTATATCGGCGCTGGTGGACTTGAAGTACCCAA
>JANMIH010000302.1:0-1759 GCA_031375685.1 Polaromonas sp.
GCAGCAAAAAGCCCATTTGCGAAATGGTTGAAAACGCCAACATGCGCTTGAGGTTGGTTTGTGCAATAGCTGCCAAATTACCGACCAGCAGCGAACCAATGGCCATGACTGCCAGCATCTGCTGCCAGTCAAACGCCAGAGGCAGCAAACCTTCAACCAGCAAACGCAAGACAATGGCAAAGGCAGCAAGCTGCGGTGCGCCACCAATCAACAGCGTGACGGCTGTCGGTGCGCCTTGGTACACATCAGGCAGCCACATGTGAAACGGCACAGCGCCTAGCTTGAAGGCCAGACCCGCCACGATGAACACCAGACCAAACACCAGCACCTGATGTTTGACCTGTCGGCTGGCAATGGCGTTGAACACTTCGTTCAAGTCAAGCGAGCCTGTCGCGCCATACAGCATGGACAACCCGTAAAGCAAAAAACCCGAGGCCAGCGCGCCCAGTACAAAATACTTCATGGCGGCTTCTGTGGCTGTGGCGTTGTCACGCCGCAAAGCCACCAGCGCATAGCTGCACAGCGTGAGCAGTTCCAGCCCCAGGTAGATGACCAAAAAGTTGTGGCCGGAGATCATCACAAACATACCCAGCAGGGCAAACAGGCTGAGCGTGAAAAACTCGCCGCCGCGCAGCATGTCTCGGTCAAAAGCATAAGGCCTGCCGTAGACCAGCGACACCATCAAAGCGATGGCTGAAAAACACTTGAGCCAGCTGCCCATGGGGTCAACCACCACCATCTTGCCAAAACCATAGAAGGTTTGGCCCCCCAGGGCGTAAGCCGCTTCTAGCGCAGCCACCACGCCGAGTGTGGCCAATGTCAGCACGTAGGTCAGCGTGCGCATGGGCGACTTGACCCACAGGTCGACCAGCAAAATAACGCAGCCCATCACGAGCAAAATGATCTCGGGGTAAACCGCGATCCAGGAGAGTTTGTCAATCATTGCTGAATTCTTTTGCGGTTAGTTCAGTTTGGAGACTGCAACGTGTTTGAGCAGATCAACCACAGAGCTGTTCATCACATCAGTGAACGGCTTGGGGTACAAACCCATGTACAGTGTGGCGATGGCCAGCATGGCCAGCATCAAAAACTCACGCGCATTGATATCTGTCAGATTTTTGACATCGTCATTGACGACCGGGCCGAGGTACACGCGTTTGTACATCCACAGCGTGTAGGCAGCGCCAAAAATCAGCGCGGTTGCCGCTGCAAAACCAATCCAGAAGTTAAATTTGACGGCACCCAGGATCACCATCCACTCACCCACAAAACCAGCTGTGGCTGGCAAGCCGCAATTGGCCATGGCAAAAAACAGGGCAAAGGCTGCGAACTTGGGCATGGTGCTGACCACCCCGCCATAGCTGGAAATCTCACGCGAATGCACCCGGTCATACAGCACGCCAATGCACAGGAACATCGCACCCGACACGAAGCCGTGGGCAATCATTTGCACGATGCCGCCAGACACACCCAGGTCGTTGAAAATAAAAAAGCCCAGCGTGACAAAACCCATGTGCGCCACCGATGAATACGCCACCAGCTTTTTCATGTCCTGCTGCACCAGTGCGACCAGACCCACGTAGATGACCGCTGTGAGAGACAAAGCGATCATCAGCCACGCCCATTCGCGCGATGCATCGGGCGTAATTGGCAAAGAAAACCTTAAAAACCCATAGGCACCCAGCTTGAGCATGATGGCGGCCAGCACGGCTGAGCCGCCTGTGGGAGCCTCAACGTGAACATCAGGCAACCAGGTATG
>JANMIH010000308.1:0-3792 GCA_031375685.1 Polaromonas sp.
GTTCGCGTTTGGCGGCCTCATCAAGTGCGACATAAGTGGGTGCTATGCGAGCCGTGGCCAGCAGCTCGGCCACCACCTCTTCGTGTTTGTCAGAACTCTGGCGCAAGTCCACCGTGGCCAGGTGAAAGCCAAACACATCGACCGCACGAATCAGCGGGTGCAGCCTCTGGGCCACCAGCGCCTCACCGTGGTTGGCCCGCAGAGATGCAGCAATGGTGCGCAGGTCAGCCAAAAACTCTTCAGATTGGGCATAAGCGTTTTGCGGTGCCACGGCGTGGCGCGCAGCGTCACCGCCGGTCAGGCTTTTCAGCGTCGCGGCCAGGCGTGCGTACACGCCTGTCAGGGCGCGGCGGTAGGGCTCGTCTTGCCGGTGCTCGTTGGTGTCAGGTGAGGCATTGGCCAACGCCTGCATCGCCGGGTTCACGCCTGCCAGCATGGCGGACATCGACAGCTCACCGCCCAGCAAATGCACTTCGGTCAGGTAGTGGCGCAGCGCGACTTCGGCCTGGCGGCTCAGCGCGTAGTTGAGGGTGTCGGCGCTCACATTCGGGTTGCCGTCGCGGTCGCCGCCTATCCACTGGCCCATGCGCAAAAAGCTGTGGACTGGCAAGTTGCCAAGCTCGCGCTCGAGGTTGGCGTACAGCTTGGGTATTTCGCGCAGAAAAGTCGCTTCGTAGTAACTCAAAGCGTTTTCAATTTCGTCAGCCACGGTCAGCTTGGTAAAGCGCAGCAGGCGGGTTTGCCAGAGCTGCATCACACGGGCACGCAGTTGTGCTTCATTGGCGGCCAGCTCGCGTGGGGTCAGGGCGTCTTTGGCGGCCAGGGCCGGACTGATGGCACTCAGTGCCAAGGCAAGCGCCTTGATGTCGTCGCGGGCTGTGAGCAGTTGCGCAATGCTCCGTTCGGCATCCAGAATACTTTTGCGCTGCACTTCAGTCGGGTGAGCCGTGAGCACCGGCGACACAAAGCTGTGGGCCAGCGTGCTGGCGATGGTTTTGGGTGCAATGCCGGCCCAGCGCAGGCGGGCCAGCGCTACTTCAATGCTGCCTTCTTGCGTGTCTCCAGCCCTTTCATGAATGGCACGGCGGCGGATGTGGTGGCGGTCTTCGGCCAGGTTGGCCAAATGGCTGAAGTAGGTAAAGGCGCGTATCACGCTGACGGTCTGGTCGCCGCTCAAGCCTTTGAGCAATTTTTTAAGTGCTTTGTCTGACTCCACATCCGCATCGCGCCTGAAGGCGACTGACAACTTGCGCACTTGCTCAATCAGCTCGTAGGCCCCTAGGCCTTCTTGTTCACGAATCACATCGCCCAGTATTCTGCCCAGCAGGCGGATGTCTTCTACCAGGGGGCGTTCATTGGTCTGGGCGGCTTTGTTGGGCATTTTGGTGAGGTGTTTGAATTTTTCATCATGCTAGCATTGCCCTCGCACACAAGATTACAAATAGGTTACGAGGCAGCAACATGGATTTGAGCAGCGAAAACAAGGTCAATACAACAGGAAAAAAGGTGGTGATCGCCACCCGTGAAAGCCGTCTGGCGCTGTGGCAGGCCGAGCATGTCAAAGCATTGCTTGAAACGCAGCTGGGCTGGCAAGTCGAGCTGCTGGGCATGACAACCCTGGGCGATCAGATTCTGGATCGGTCGCTGAGCAAAGTCGGTGGCAAAGGCTTGTTCGTCAAAGAACTTGAAGTCGCCTTGCAGGAAGGCCGTGCCGACATCGCCGTGCATTCGCTCAAAGACGTGCCGATGGACTTGCCCGAAGGCTTTGCGCTGGCCTGCGTGATGACACGCGAAGACCCGCACGATGCCTTTGTGTCCAACAAATTCACCTCACTTGCTGAGTTGCCCCAAGGCGCTGTGGTGGGGACATCGAGCCTGCGCCGTCTGGTACTGCTCAAAGCCCTGCGGCCTGACCTGAAAATCGAACCGTTGCGGGGCAACCTCGACACCCGGCTGCGCAAGCTCGATGAAGGCCAGTACGACGCGATTGTGCTGGCGGCAGCCGGGCTCAAACGCCTGGAGATGCCCGAGCGCATCAAAGCCAGCTTTGCCACCACGGACATGCTGCCCGCTGCAGGGCAGGGCGCTTTGGGCATTGAGGTGTGTGCTGACCGGGCTGATTTGCTGGAAGGCCTGAAAACCCTGGCCGACATGCCGACCTGGCTGGCCGTGACGGCCGAGCGGACCGTCTCGCGCGCCATGGGCGGCAGTTGTTCGATGCCGTTGGCGGCGTTTACCCGGGGGCCAGCGTCTGGCGGTGAAAAAGGCATGTTGCTGCAAGCTGCCTGGGGGGACCCTGCCAGTATTGAGCTGGGGGTCATCACACCGCTGGTTCATGCGCAAACAACGGCTTTGGTCAGCACCTTTGACGAAGCCGAGGCGCTGGGTGAAGCGGTGGCTGCACAACTGCGTGCGGGTGGGGCGGTCTGGGCGACTAACGCGGTTGCTTGATGATCAATCGGGCCATCGTCACCCGCCCTGCGCAGGATGCTGACAAATGGGTTGCCAAACTACGCCAAAGCGGTATCACAGCCCAGGCCTTGCCGCTGATTGAGATTGCGGCGGTTTCCCGCCCCGCAGACATTGATGCGCTACGACAGGCGCGCAGCCGGTTGAACGAGTACACCGCCTGCATGTTTGTCAGCAGCAATGCTGCAGAACACTTTTTCAGTCATTTTAAGGGTTCAAATACGACTTTTGACCAACCAATACGTGCGCAAGCAGCTACTGAATCAATAGCATATGGAATGTCTGAGCAGATCCGCTTTTTAGCCCCTGGCCCCGGCACCGTGGCTGCACTTCTGGCCTCAGGCATACCCGCCGGCCAGATCGACTCGCCGCCCCCCGATGCCGAGCAGTTTGATTCTGAAGCGCTTTGGCAGGTCGTTGGTCAGCGTGACTGGCGCCATGCCAAAGTGCTGATCGTGCGCGGCAAAGGCGATGCCACTGACAGCAGTGCAGGCACTGGCCGTGATTGGCTGACGCAGCAGTGGGTCGCTGGCGGCGCTGCCGTTGATGTGGTCAGCAGCTATGAGCGTCGCGCGCCTGAACTCACGGCGCAGCAGATGGCGCTGGCCAAAGACGCCAGCCACGATGGCACGGTGTGGCTGTTCAGCAGCTCCGAGGCGGTGACGAATTTGATTCAGCAACCCGGCTTGAGCGCTGTGCGATGGCACGGCGCTCAAGCCATTGCCACCCACCCCCGCATAGAGGCTGCCGTCAAGGAGGCAGGTTGGGGTGTTGTACAGCCGTCACGCCCAGCCTTGCAAGACATCATGGCCGCACTGGCCTCGATAGAATCAAAGCCCTCATGAGCGACAACTCCACCCAGCCTTTGCCAACCCCGCCAGACACCGTGCCCAGAGCGGCGAGCGAGTTTGTTGTGCCCAAAAAATTGGCTTATGTTGTGCTCGGTCTGGGCGCCTTGGCGTTACTTGTCAGCGGCTTGCTGTGGCAAAAGCTGGGCAATATCCAGGAAGAGTTGGCCAAACGCAGCCTGGATGCGGGCGCACAGTCGATTGAGGCGCGGACGCTGGCCAAGGCCGCGCAGGACAGCACCCGCGAGTTGGCCGCCCGGCTGGCCAGCCAGGAAAACCGCATCAGCGAGGTCAGCCTGCAACGCAGCCAGCTAGAAGAGCTGATGCAAAGCCTGTCCCGGTCGCGCGATGAAAACCTGGTGGTTGACATTGAATCTGCCTTGCGCCTGGCCCAGCAGCAGGCGCAGTTGACCGGCAGTGCTGTGCCGCTGATTGCCGCCATGACATCTGCCAGCCAGCGCCTGCAACGCGCGGC
>JANMIH010000311.1:0-5166 GCA_031375685.1 Polaromonas sp.
CTACAGCCCAACCCGCAAGAGGTGGCTGATGTGTTTGAAGTGCCATTGGCTTACCTGATGAACCCTGCCAATCACCGCCGGCATGCGGTTGAATTTGACGGCATCACGCGCGAGTGGTTGTCCATGCCCTACCTTGATAACTCGGTGCTGCAAGACAGCGGTCAATCGCCTGAGCGCTTTATTTGGGGCGCAACCGCCGGGATGCTGCGCAACCTGTATCGGTTTTTAGCCGCTTGACCGTTATCATTAGAGGATGAGTTTTTTCGCTGTCCTGTTTGCCCTGCTGATTGAACAAGCCCGCCCTCTGGCGCGCGGCAACTGGATTCATATGGTCTTCAGGCTGTGGGCGCGCTGGACCAGTCGCCATCTGGATGCTGGGCAACCGCACCACGGCTGGATAGCCTGGGGAGTTGCCGTTGGATTGCCAAGTCTGGGTGCCTTGCTGATTCACTGGGCGCTTTGGTACGCCCACCCGCTGCTGTCTTTTGGCTGGAGCGTTGCTATCTTGTACGTCACGCTGGGCTTTCGCCAATTCAGCCATTACTTCACTGACATACGCGATGCGCTGGACGACGGCGACGAGGAGACCGCGCGCGTGCTGCTGGCCGAGTGGCGTCAGGTTGATGCCAGTGAATTGCCACGCAGTGAAATTGTGCGGCATGTGATTGAGTATTCAGTCCTTGCTGCACATCGCCATGTGTTTGGCGTGCTCGGATGGTTTTCGGTGCTGGCGGCTTTCGGCCTGGGGCCGATGGGTGCGGTGCTGTACCGCATGAGTGAATTTGTGACCCGCTACTGGCGCCATAAGAGCAAATCACTGGAGGCGGGTGAGGGCGCGAGCCCAGCCTTGCAGGCCGCTGCCAGCCAGGCCTGGGGCGTGATTGACTATGTGCCTGCTCGTGTCACAGCACTCGGGTTTGCAGTGGTGGGCAGTTTTGAAGACGCGATTGATGCTTGGCGTAACTATGCGCAACGCTTGACGCAGCGTCATGAGATGACGCTGGAAAACCACAACGACGGCATTATTCTGGCGGCGACATCGGGAGCGGTGAATGTGCGTCTGGGTGGGCAGGCTTTGCAAACCAGGTTCGATGCGAATGCATCAGCAGGTTTTTTGGCAGCCAACGCGGCGACGCTGGACACGCCAACCCAGTCCACGCCGGGACGTGAACCAGAAGTCGCACACCTGCGCAGCATTGTGGGGCTGGTGTGGCGTTCCGTGGTGCTCTGGATGGTGCTGTTGGCGCTGCTGACGCTGGCCAGATTGCTCGGTTAATACAGCTCGGTCAGTACCGGGTTTGAGATAATTCAGCAAATAGCTCACTATATAAACGATAGCGGTTCAAGCCTATATTGATTGAGCCAGAGGCAGATTTCATGCTTGAAATAACGCCACAGCCCGGCTCATGCAAATGCGTGCAGTTGTAGAACTTGCAGTTTTGCGCATGCGCTTTGAAGTCCGGCATCAGCTGCGCCAGTTGCATCGGCTCAATGTGGTGCAGACCAAACTCCTGAAAGCCTGGCGAGTCAATCAGCGCTGTGGTGCGTGCGGCATCAATCCAGTACAGCGTCGTGCTGGTGGTGGTGTGCTTGCCTGAATTGAGGGCAGTAGAGATTTCGGCTGTCAGCACCTTCGCCGACGGGATGAGCAGGTTGGTCAAGCTGCTTTTGCCTGAACCTGAAGGGCCCAGTACCAGTGTTTTTTGGTTGTTCAGCAAAGCCATCAGCGCAGCGGTTTGCGTAGCGTTTTCTGGCGCTGCCAATTTGGGTTTGATGGCCAGTGGCAGCATCTGGTACCCCATGGCCCGGTACGGTGCCAGCTTGGTCCAAGCCCGCTCAAATGGTTCTGTCAAATCGCTTTTGTTCAGTGCAATGATGGGCCTGATGCCTGCAGCTTCAGCCGCAATCAGCGCGCGGGTCAATTGGCTTTCTGAAAACTCTGGCTCGGCGGCAATCAGTATCAGTATCTGATCCAGGTTAGCTGCAAATGACTTGGTGCGCAGCTCGTCTTGTCTGTAGAACACATTGCTGCGTTCATCAATTTTTTCAATCGTGCCTTCGTCTTCACTTGGCAGCCAGCGTACCCTGTCACCCACCAGTGCCTGCCCCTTTTTGCCGCGCGGGTGGCAAATGATGCGTTGGCCTTCTGCTGTTTCCACCAGCACATGACGGCCAAAACCAGCCACCACCAACCCTTTTTGCAAACCCTGCTGCGCCCCTGCTGCGGGGGCGCTGGCAGGGCGTTGGAATTTACTCAAACAAATAGCGCGTCAGCTTTTGACGCGCAGAAAAAGTCACTGACTGAAATGCCATTCACGTCATGCGTGTTGAAGCGCACCGTGCATTTGCTGTAGCTCACAACCAGGTCGGGGTGGTGGTCTTCGGCGTTGGCAATATAGGCCAGTGCGTTTACAAACCCAATTGTCTCGTGGTAGTTTTTAAAGGTGTACGTTTTCTCTAGCGCGCCATCTATCAGCCGCCAGCCAAGCGGCTGCTCGCCATTGAGCTTGCTGAGTTGTGTCACGACTTCAGTGGCGCTCAAAGCTTTGCGGTTTTGGTGAATCGGGTTGCTCATGCTGTCACTCCGGCTGTCATGCGTGCCAGGCGCTCGGACGCTGGCGGATGCGAATAGTAAAACTTCACGAATATCGGGTCGGGCGTCAGCGTGCTGGCGTTGTCCTGGTAAAGCTTGAGCAGCGCGCTTTGCAGGTCCTTTCCATCGGTTTGCGCTACGGCATAGGCGTCCGCTTCAAATTCATGCTTGCGCGAAAACTGCGCAAAGATGGGCGAGATGAAAAAGCTGAAGAGCGGCACGACCAGCATGAAAAGGAGCAGCGCCAACGCGTCGTTGCCACCGTTCAAATTCGGGCGAATACCCAAGCCGGTATAAAACCAGACTTGCGAAGACAACCATCCCAGCAAGGCAAAACCAACCAGGCTCATCGCAAACATGCCGATGATGCGTTTGATGATGTGCTTGTGCTTGAAGTGGCCCAGCTCATGTGCCAACACGGCGTCGACCTCCGCCGGGCTGAGCTGCTTGAGCAGTGTGTCGTAAAACACCACGCGCTTGGCAGCACCAAAACCGGTGAAGTAGGCATTGGCATGGGCAGAGCGCTTGCTGCCGTCCATCACAAACAAGCCCTTGGCCGCAAAGCCGCAGCGTTGCATCAGTGCCGTGACGCGCGTCTTCAGCGTTTCGTCATCCAGCGGCTTGAACTTGTTGAACAGCGGCGCGATCACGGTGGGGTACAGCACCAGGATCAACAAATTAAAACCCATCCAGGCGCTCCATGCCCACAGCCACCACAAGCTGCCCGCGCTGCCCATCAACCACAGGATCAACGCCACGATTGGCAACCCAATCACCGCGCCTACGAGCAGCCCCTTGACCATGTCTGTCAGCCACAATTTGAAGGTCATTTTGTTAAAGCCAAAGCGCTCTTCAATCTTGAACGTGCTGTAAAGCGTGAAAGGTAGGTCCATCACACCACTGATGACGGCAAACGCAGCCAGCAGCGCCAGTTGCGGCACCAGGCTGCCATAGCTGGCCAGGCCGGTGCCATTGATGGCCTGATTCAGCGCATCAATGCCCCCTAAAAGCGTCCAGCCCAGCAGCAAGGCCGCGCCAAAAGCCATCTCCAGCAAACCAAAGCGTGCTTTGGTGATGGTGTAGTCGGCGGCTTTTTGGTGCGATGCGAGCGAGATGGTGTCTGCAAAAGCAGCAGGAACGGTGTTGCGGTGCTGCGCCACATGCCGAATCTGCCGTGTTGACAGATAAAACCGAGCCAGCAAGCCCGCGACCAGCACCGCAGAAAAAACCAGCGTAAAAGCCAAAGAAAAATTTTGCATGAGGATAAGTTTAGGCTATCAGCGAGAATCCCAAGATGAATGAAACTGAAACCCACTTGACAAAATCTGACCAAAACCTTGTTTGGCTTGACTGCGAAATGACCGGGCTCGACCCCGAAAAAGAACGTCTGATCGAAATCGCCATCATTGTCACGGGTCCGCAACTCACGCCGCGCATTGAAGGCCCGGTACTGGCGATCCACCAGTGTGATGGCGTTTTGGACCAGATGGACAAATGGAACAAAGGCACACATGGCAAAAGCGGCTTGATTGACAAGGTCAAGGCCAGCACCATCTCTGAGGCAGATGCTGAAGCGCAAATTCTTGCCTTCATCGGCCTGTATGTACCCAAAAGCAGTTCACCCCTGTGCGGCAATACCATCAGCCAGGACAGGCGCTTTTTGGTCAGGTACATGCCCAAGCTGGAGGCGTATCTGCACTACCGCAACATCGACGTCAGCACCTTTAAAGAGTTGGCCAAGCGCTGGCGACCCGAGGTCTACAACGCCTTTAAAAAGCAGCAAAAACACACCGCACTGGCGGATGTGCAGGAGTCCATTGACGAGCTGGAGCATTACCGGACGCATTTTTTGAAGTGACTTTGGCTTTAATAAGCTTTTGGCTACCCCAAATCGCCAAAAATTGGCTGTTTTCAATGAATTCAGGGTCTATTTAGGCCTGAAACCCAATAAAAACGGGCGTAACCAGCTCTTAAATTTGCAGCAATTTGACCTCTGACGGCAATCCCAGCCAAGTCATGGCAGCAGCGCGCAAGACTGACGGATCGCCTGTGCTGATGAATTCAATGGAGGGATCGATCTGTTGACTTGAGAGGGCATGGCCCAGCCGCTGCCGGGTTTGCCGGGCAACAGCATCGCCAGTGTCGATGAGTCGCACGCCTTCACCTGCCTGTGCTGCAATATGCTGCGCCGCAAAGGGGTAGTGTGTACAGCCTAAAACAATGGTGTCGACCCGATTTTCAGGCCTGTTTTGGGCATCAAAAGCGCCTCCAGCCTTTATTATTCGTGCGCAAGCAGCTATTAATTCAGTAGCGTTCAAGCTTTGGGTAGATTTCTCGATGACTTCAGCCAGACCGTCACAAGACAGCAAAGTAAAACGTGCGTGATCTTGTTGCGCGGCAAGCAGTGCCGCAAAGCGTGCGCTGGCCAACGTGCTTCGTGTGGCCATCACGGCGATGTGCTTGGTTTGGCTGATGATCACGGCGGGCTTTAAAGCGGGCTCTACCCCAACGATGGGAATGTTGGGATAGGCCGCCCTGAGCACATCAATCGCGGCTGCCGTGGCCGTGTTGCA
>JANMIH010000381.1:0-5151 GCA_031375685.1 Polaromonas sp.
CGTCGGCTCCAACACGGCCTATGCACACCCGATTCTGTTTCGCCGGATTGAAGACGCAAAAAAAGCCAACCCGGCATTGAAGATCATCTTCTGCGACCCCCGCAAGACCGATACCGCGGGCATTGCCGACCTGTACCTGCCGCTGCAGCCCGGTACGGATGTGATGCTGTTCAACGGCATGCTGCACATCATGCTGTGGGAAGGCTGGACAGACAACGCCTACATCGCCGCCCACACCACGGGTTTTGACGCACTCAAAACCACGGTACGCGACTACACGCCCGACATCGTGGCCGAGACATGCGGCATTAAAAAAGAAGACCTGTTTGCCGCCGCAAAAATGTTTGCCACATCGGCCGCAACGCTGAGTTTGTATTGCCAGGGCTTGAACCAGTCGAGCAGCGGTACAGCCAAAAATGCGGCGCTGATTAACCTGCATTTGGCAACGCACCAGATTGGCAAACCCGGTTCGGGCCCATTTTCTCTGACAGGCCAGCCCAACGCCATGGGAGGCCGCGAGGTGGGCGGTTTGGCCAATTTGATCAGCGCACACCGCGACATGGCCAACCCCGCGCACCGGGCTGAGGTTGCTGCGCTGTGGGGTGTCAACGATGTGCCCAGCAAGCCCGGTAAAACCGCTGTCGAAATGTTCCAGGCGGCGGCTGATGGCGAAATCAAAGCGCTGTGGATCGCTTGTACCAACCCGGCCCAGTCCATGCCTGACCAGGCCACCGTGCGCCGCGCGCTGGAGCGGGCCGAGCTGGTGATTGTGCAAGAGGCGTTTGCCACCGCTGCAACCTGCGACTACGCCGACCTGCTGCTGCCCGCCACCACCTGGGGTGAAAAAATCGGCACGGTGACGAACAGTGAACGCCGGATTTCAAGAGTTCGAGCGGCAGTCAAAGCACCCGGAGAAACGCGGCATGACTGGGCCATTGCGGTTGATTTTGCGCAGCGGCTTGAAAAGCTCCTCCCACAAAAAACCGCCACGCTTTTCCCCTACGCCTTGAGCAACGAAACCGAAGGCGTTGAAGCGATCTGGAACGAACACCGCGAGTCCACCCGTGGCCGCGACCTGGACATCACCGGCATGAGCTACGCCATGCTGGACGCTGCCCCGCAGCAATGGCCGCTTAAAGCGGGTGAATCCGTCGGCAAGGCACGCCTGTATGAAGACGGTGTCTTCCCCACACCAGACGGCAAAGCCAGGTTTGCCAACACCGTCTACAAGCCTGTGGCTGAACCGCGCGAATCACGCTACCCGTTTTCATTGACCACGGGCCGGCTGCGTGACCAGTGGCACGGCATGAGCCGCACCGGCACGCTGGGCCGGTTGTTTGGCCACGTGGCGGAGCCGTCAGTACAGATGAACCCCAGCGACATGGCGCGCAGGTTGCTCAAAGACGGTGATCTGGTGCATGTCACGTCCAAGCGCGGCAGCATTGTTGTGCCGCTGCAAAGCTCACCCGAGCTGGGCGCCAGCCAGGCATTTATCGCCATGCATTGGGGCAGTGAATATTTAAGCGGCCTGTCGAGCATTGGCGAGCCGCTGGCGGGTGTTAACGCCGTCACCACCTCAGCTTACTGCCCCACGTCCAAGCAGCCCGAGCTGAAACACGCGGCTGTAAAAATTTTGAAGGCCGAGCTGCCCTGGAGCCTGCTGGCCATGGCCTGGTTGCCTGCGGGCGAGTCCCTCGCGGCACGCAATGCGCTCAAGCCATTGATGGCCGCCTTCCCCTTTACCAGTTGCGTGCCCTTTGCCAACAACACGGCGCTGGGTGACCAGAGTCAAGCGCGTGAAGGCGTGCTGTTCAGGGCCGCCGCGCATGTGGTACCGCCCGATGAACTTTTGATTCAAATTGAAAATATTCTTGGCTTGAGGGCGCATGACGCGCTGCACTACGCTGACAAAAAGCGCGGCCAGCGTCGCAGCGCCAAACTGACCCGTATGGCTGACCATGCCGAACTGACCGGCTTTTTGCTGGCCGGCGACACCCGCGCCGAGGCCTGGATCAAAACTGTGCTCGAAGGCGAGTTGCCCGCCCAAACCTATGGCCGCCTGCTGCTGTCGCCGGGTGCCAAAGCGCCTGTGGCGGTTGAAGCACGCGGCAAACTGGTTTGCACCTGCCTGAACGTGACGGACACTGACATTGACAGCTATTTAAAGGACGCGCCAGGCAATGAGGCCCAGCGCCTGACAGGGTTGCAGTCTGCCTTGAAATGCGGCACCAACTGCGGCAGTTGCGTGCCAGAGCTCAAACGCCGGGTGCGATCAGCCCGCGTTGCAGCGCCCCGGACGGTCATCCCCATCCAACAGGTGGCATAAGCATATGACGGCAGGTTATGTGCCTTCGCAGACAATCGCACGATGGGAATCGCTCACTACATCAAGGAAATAGGTCGCGGCAAAGACGGCGCAAGGCCTTTGTCGCGCAACCAAGCCACTGACCTGCTGGGCCAGGTGCTGGACGGCACTGTCACCGACCTGGAAGTCGGCGCGTTTTGCCTGGCCATGCGCATCAAGGGCGAAACGCCTGACGAGATGGCCGGGTTTTTAGACGCTGTGCGCAGCCGCATGACCCTCGTGCCCGACAGCGGCCATCCCGTGGTGGTGCTGCCCAGCTACAACGGCGCACGCAAACTGCCGCTGCTGACCCCGCTCTTGGGCCTGCTGCTGGCGCGCGAAGGTGCGGCGGTGCTGATCCACGGCACACCGACTGAAGACAGCCGTATTTTTGTGTCAAAAGTGCTTGAAGTGCTTGAAATACAAGCGCAAGCAGCTCCTAGGACCATAGCGCCCGGCGAAGTGACTTTTGTGCCCACAGAAGTCTTGTGCCCAGCGCTCAAGCGCCTGCTGGATGTGCGCCGCATGGTCGGTTTGCGTAACCCGGCACACAGCCTGGTTAAATTGATGAACCCGATGAAAATGGACAATGGGGGCAAAGCGCTGGTCGTCAGCAGCTACACGCATCCTGAATACGCGGTGTCGATGGCGCAAACTTTTGAGCTGACCCATACCAACGCCATGCTGCTACGCGGCACCGAAGGCGAAGTGGTGGCCGACGCGCGCCGCACACCGCAGATGGAAGCCTTTATCAACGGCCAGCGGCAACTGCTGCAAGAATCACAGGCTGGTACCTTGAAAGACCTGCCCGCCCTGCCCAAAACCACCGATGCCGCCAGCACGGCAGCCTATATCCAATCTGTGATGGCTGGCCAGCACGCCGTGCCAGCATCGATTGCGATGCAGGTGGAACACATCTTGCGTCTGGTCAAACAACTATGAATACTTCCATCAAGTCAGGCAAATGCACATTGGTCGTGAATGGACGATGCACCCTGGTGGGTGCGGGCCCTGGCGACCCAGAACTGCTCACGCTCAAGGCGCTCAAGGCCATCCAGACCGCCACCGTGCTGTTTGTCGACGACCTGGTCAACCCCGACATCGTGGCATTTGCTAAAGCCAGCGCGCGCATCGTGTACGTTGGCAAGCGCGGCGGCTGCAAGTCCACGCCGCAGGCCTTCATTGAAAAGCTGATGATCATGGCTGTCAAAGAAGGCGACAACGTGGTGCGCCTCAAAGGTGGCGACCCCTTTATTTTTGGCCGGGGCGGTGAAGAAATTGAAGCGCTGCAAGCCGCAGGCATTGAGGTCACGGTCATTAACGGCATCACCTCCGGCCTGGCGGCCATGACATCCCTTGGCGTGCCGCTGACGCATCGCGATCACGCGCATGGTGTGGTGTTTGTCACCGGCCACGCCAAGCCGGGCGATGCCGGTACCGACTGGGCGCTGCTGGCATCCACCGCTGCGCAGGCAAAGCTGACGCTGGTGATTTACATGGGTGTCACAGGCTCGCTGCAAATTCAAAACGAGTTGTTGGAAGGTTTGGCAGCCAGCACGCCAGTCGCTATCATTCAAAACGCCAGCCTGCCAACGCAGCGCCACGCCGTTGCCACGCTGGGCAGCCTTCGCGGCACGATTGAGCGTGAAGGCCTGCAAAGCCCGAGCGTGATTGTGGTCGGTGATGTGTTGCAAGGCCTGGCGGCGGTGGCCAGCAGCGCTGCCCGCCAGCAAAAGCAAGCCTGAAAACTTACCTTTGAGGAATGCGGTGCCGCGCAATGTGCGGCCCGCCATCGTTCATCTCGGCGGGTCGAAGTGCCGCGTGCTTGGTCACCCGCCCCGCCATCCGCTTGCGCCACATGCGAAACGACGAGGCTTTCATCTCAGAACGCATCAGGGCGATCACCGCCGATTCATTCAGTCCAAACTGCAGCTCAATCGCTTCAAACGTGGTGCGGTCTTCCCAGGCCATTTCAATGATGCGGGAGATGTCGGCGGCTGATAGACTGCCGGTTGAATAAAGAGGTGCGGTACCTTGAATCATGTGTTCGAGGATGGTATCCGGTCTGCCCGCCCGATTCTGACCGAAAAACACCGATCACAGGCCCGACCACACGTCACCAGGAACAACGTCTTGCTTGAAAAACTCAATGAATTGACCGAAAGCCACGGCGCGCTGAGGCCGGGGCGCGGTCTTGTCAGCGGGGTGATTGCCCTGAGCCTGGGGATCTTGTGTTTTCTGGGTGTGCTGGCTTTTCATTTCCCGCAATACCTGACCACACCTCAACTGCGCCAAAGCTACAACGTCGAGGTCATTCGCGTGATCATGTTGGTCGCACTCAGCATTGCGGGCGGCATATCGCTGGTCAACATCATTTTCAACCGCTCGCGCTGGCTGGCCAGTGCCGGATTTGTTCTGGTGGCCGCCACTGCGCTGCTGGGCGGGCACAAGGTGCCTGTGCATGATTTTGCTGACAACACCCCCTACATCGGTCTGGACTGGTTCATTCTTGACCTGCTGGGCTCGTCGCTGATTTTTATTTTTATTGAAAAGCTGTTTGCGCTGCGCAAGGACCAGCCGGTCTTCAGGCAGGAATGGCAGGTTGACTTTCACCACTTCATCGTCAACCACATGTTTGTCGGTTTCGTGTTGCTGGCCACCAACCTGCTGGTGCACAAGTTCTTTGGCTGGGCGGCCAGCGACGGTCTGCGCGGCTGGGTGCAAAACCTGCCGTTTTGGGCGGGCTTGCTGCTCATCATTCTGGTGGCCGACCTGGTGCAGTACTGGACGCACCGCGCCTACCACGA
>JANMIH010000414.1:0-12376 GCA_031375685.1 Polaromonas sp.
GGCAACAACCGCGCTACCGCTCTGTCTTTGAATGTCTGTCCGTATCGTGCCATTTCCATCTTTCATCGCCGCCCCAGGTTCTTGGTTCTATTGAGGCGACAACTAGTCTGACACAGGGGGGATTGCACCAGCGACAGGCCAAGAATATCTGGGGCAGTCAAGTCGTTGCGCGATGGCAGCAGCTACAAAACGAATGAACACATGCCCCAGCTGTTTGGTAAAACCTGGGCAGACAATGTCAATGGCAATCTGGTGGTAATCAATCGGCTTGCGATTTTGCGTGATGGTGGAACGCCAGCAAATTTACCAGAGCTTAAGGTTTACTCGCAGTACAACCCAGCCGTTCCTAAAAAGCCGATAGTCAACGAAGAGCCGCGCGTAAATAGCTACCTCGTGGGACAAGGTGTTTTGTACCGAATCTTCCCGCGTGGAGACGGCGGCCTCAAATGCATGGACTTGTTATTTGCCACAGATGGCTCGACCAGCGCCAAAGGCGGCAAGCTGGTGTACACAGCTGGCACCGCACAATACGTTGCCAACATCAAGCCGCAAGTTCAATAATTTTTGCAGGGAGTCATGATGAAAGAGTTTTTTACAGCTTCGCCTTTACTGGCATGGAGCATCGTCAGTGTGATCGTTGCGCTGCTCGCCATCTCGATTTTGTGGACAAAAGTCAAATGGTGGTGGCACAACACTTGGAACAGCTTCCCCTTGATTGGGAAAGTTTCGACGCTTTCCAGGGACATCAATCGCGATAGCGTTGATGAAACGTGGTTTAAGGCCGAGAAATCGCTATGCCGGGACTACAAAAAATTCATTCGGATCCAGGATGAGCATGACTTCAATGAAAAAGTCACCTACCTCACCAAAGCGGGTGACAACGGCAGGCATAGCACGCCCGGCCTGATTTGGGTCTTGACCGTAGCGTTGGTTTTTGTTGAAGCGATGGGATTTTCTTATGTGCTTGCTGGCTACACCATCCCAGGTGCAAGTGAGAACCTACAACAAATGGGCGCCTATGGAATCGCATTTTTGATTTCTGTTATTTTGGTGGCATTCACCCACTTTGCAGGTCATGAACTTTATAAATCCAGCAAAATAAAAATGGCAAGGCAAGAGTGGATCGAAGGTGGCCGAAAGGGAAAAACTACAAGCGGTACGGTTCCTTTGGCTCGCCAACAATCTGTGGATGACGACCAGCCCGGGTATGTTCAATTGATGAACCGGGTGGGCACCAAACCAGGTTTTTACGTCACTATTGGCACGGCTATTTTTGTTGCAGTCGTTGCCATAGGCGCAACGTATGTACGCGGGCAGGTGCTTGAAAAGCAGCTGCATCAGCAAGTGACTGGTCAGGGCGGCGGAACAACTGAGCTATCGGCCAAATTATCCAAAGACGGTTTGGACATGTCTGTGAAGTCAAACGGTCAAGGTATCAAACTGCCCGCTGAAGATGCCGCAGCAAACAAACGCGCCGCTGACAAAGCGCAAGCAGACGATGTCAGCATTGATCGCCATGGCGGCTGGGGCACGTTTATCGTGTTGGCTTTCATTTTCGTATTCCTGCAAATTTTGAGCGTATTTTTTGGCTTCCGTTGGGGCTTTGCTGGCAAAGACAGTGAATCTGCATACAAGTCTATTGGTGGCGGACGTTACTCAAGTTATGCCGATGTGCGTGAACATTACAAAGACATTTCAGACACGGCGCAATCCAAGCTCGACCATTTGCAGCAAAAGTTGATGAACCGTAACAGCATCGGCGGAGGTGAAGGTAAATTTGCGTACAGAACCTTCTACGAATTCATGGGTCTTGAACGCGTGCGAGAAACCGATGAACGTCGCAAAGAACTGAATCATGCCGCGCAGCGTGGGGACATGGAAAAAGCCCAGGCTGCGAATACCTATGCGCGTGCGCCTGCGGTTGCTACGCGGGTGGAGTCCACAGAATTCACGCTCGACAACGCCATGCATCAATTGGAAGCGATGGGACAGGACAAAGAAGCTAAAAAAACGTCTATTCAAAATTTACCTGAGACATTGAAAAGTCAAGTTATGCAGGCGCTTAAAGTCCAAAAAGAGCAGGCCGCAGATCAAGCGAGAAAACGAGATGCGGAACTTGATAATTTGCTTGGTTAAACCTGTGAATAAATACTCAATCTTTTCCCTCGTTGCGGCGCTTAATTTGTGCGGCTTGCCAGCGCTTGCGGCTACAAATGCGATCCCCAGTTGCTACGATGCCAAGTTAACTGCCCCGGGCTTACCTTTGACAAAGGAGTTGTTTGTTTTGGTTGATCAAACAACGCTATTGGACGAGGAGCTCAAGCAATCAGTGGCTGAGCAAGTACGCCCTTTTTTAAGTAAAGGTAATGGGTTTTCAGTTGTGGTTTTCTCCGCATTCACACAAGGCAAGTACACGCAGTTGTTAACTTCTGGTCAGCTTGACCACGCCATGCCTGACGCGTTGCGCAGTGATGTGTCAAAACCGGTGCTTGGAAAATTTGACCAATGCATCACCCGTCAAACCGGGCTAGCAGGCCAAGCTGTTGGCGGGGCATTGCGTTCAGCATTTGAGGGTAGCAGCGGAGAAATAGCAAAATCAGATGTTTTGGCGAGTTTAAAAGACATCTCAGGCAAAGTGCGCCAGTCAAAAGCGACTGAAAAAGTGGTTTTACTGGTATCTGACATGCTGGAAAACTCATCGGTATCGAGCTTTTACGCCAATCAGTCCGTTCGCAAAATCGAACCGTCCAAAGAGATGAAACTGGCAACCGATAACAATTTGATTGCCGACTTCGGAGGCGCTCGCGTCTTTGTGCTGGGTGCTGGTTTGTTGAGTGAGGATGCAAAGAAGAAAAAAGCTTCTTATCGTGACCCTAAAACAATGTCTGCACTCGCAGATTTTTGGAAAAGTTACTTTGAAAAGTCTAACGCGCAGCTCATCGAGTTTGGGCAACCAGCGCTTTTAAATCAGATCAAGTAAGCATCCCAAGAAAATATGTGCTTTAGGCTGTAGTCCAATGAATTTGGGCGAAAGCAGCTCTTAAAATAATAGCGTTTTGTTCGCATTTCAAAACCCAGCCTGAATCCACTGAGCCGCCTTCTCGGCAATCATCAGCGTTGGTGAATTGGTATTGCCGCTGGTGATCAGTGGCATCACGCCTGCATCGACCACGCGCAGGCCGCGTATGCCGCGCACGCGAAGGTGGGAGTCGACGACGGCCATCGGGTCTTCGCTCTTGCCCATTTTTGTCGTGCCCACCGGGTGAAAGATGGTGGTGGCGATGTCCCCTGCGAGCCTTGCCAGGTCGTCATCGGTTTGAAACTGCACGCCGGGTTTGAACTCTTCTGGCTGGTAGGCGGCCAGTGCGCTTTGGCTGACAATACAGCGCGTGACGCGCAATGAATCGGCTGCGACTTTTTTGTCCTCATCCGTGCTCAGGTAATTGGGCGCGATGGCGGGTGCGTCTTCAAATCGGGCGCTTTTGATGCTGACGGTTCCACGGCTGGTGGGAGCCAGATTGCAGACGCTGGCGGTGAAGGCATTGAAGCTGTGCAGCGGCTCGCCAAAAGCGTCGAGCGACAGGGGTTGGACGTGGTATTCAATATTCGGGTAGGCCTGCGCCGGGTCTGAACGGGTGAAGGCACCGAGCTGCGACGGCGCCATGCTCATGGGGCCAGTGCGCTTGAACAGGTATTCCAGCCCAATGCGCACCTTGCCCAGGCGGGTAGCGGCCAGCGTGTTGAGGGTTGCGTTGGCTGCGCCCTTGATTTTGTAGACCGATCGGATTTGCAAATGGTCTTGCAGATTGGCGCCCACGCCAGGCAAGTCTTGCACGACACCGATGCCATGCTGCTGAAGCAATGCGCCCGGGCCAATACCCGACAGCTGCAAAATCTGCGGTGAACCAATCGCACCAGCGCACAAAATCACCTCGCCGATCAGGCCACGCTCTTTGCCTGAATCGCGGGTTGCCATGACCTTGATGTGCTCCAGGCCCGTCCACACCTCAACACCGGTGCAGCGCTGGCTGCCATCGGGCTGCTTTTCAATGATCAGCTTGCTGACCTGGGCTTTGTTCCACAGCTCAAAGTTTGGCCTGCCGTAGCAGGTGGGGCGCAAAAAAGCCTTGGCGGTGTTCCAGCGCCAGCCGTCTTTCTGGTTGACCTCAAAGTAACCCACGCCTTCGTTGTTGCCCCGGTTGAAGTCGTCTGTGGCGGGGATGCCCGCCTGGACCGCAGCTTTGGAAAACGCATCCAGAATGTCCCAGTGCAGGCGCTGCTTGCTGACCTGCCATTCACCCCCGGCCTTGCGGTGCCGCAAAATTTTTTGGTACGGAGCGGTTGTGTCCTGCATCAGCTCGGGCGCTGTGTCAAACGCACCATGAAATTCATTCGCACCCTTGTAGTGGTTTTCATGCAGCTTGAAGTACGGCAGGCTGTTGTCCCAGCGCCAGGCTGCGTCGCCCGTCAGTGCGGCCCAGTCGTCGTAGTTACGCGCCTGGCCGCGCATGTAAATCATGCCGTTGATGCTGGACGAGCCGCCCAGCGTTTTGCCACGCGGGTAACGCAGGCTGCGGCCATTTAAGCCCGCTTCGGGTTCGGTGTTGTACAGCCAGTCGGTGCGCGGGTTGCCAATGCAATGCAGGTAGCCCACCGGGATGTGGATCCAGTGGTAGTCGTCCTTGCGACCCGCTTCAATCAGCAGCACTTTTTTGGACGCATCGGCAGACAGGCGATTGGCCAGCAGGCAACCAGCGGTGCCACCACCGACGATGATGTAGTCAAAGATGTGGTCGCTTGTTGGGGTGCTGTCTTGCATGGTTTTGTCTCAATAAGTCTTGTTGCTTGACCTATTTTGCCCTTGTCGTCCAACGCGAAACTGACCTTAAACCCTGTAGGACAAAACCACGCCTGTGTTTGACGATGAACGCAAAGATACTTTCGCCAGTACGATCGCAAAAGTTATTGCTTTTCACGTTTCCATGCCCTCATCCGCTCCCAGAATCGACACCCAGCAAACAGCACAAGGCGCTCAATACCTGGTGCTGGGTGCGTGGACAGCCGCTGACCTGACAGGCAAGGCCGCGTGGGACGCACTGACGGCACAACTCAAAGCGATCGACAAAAAGCCGGACGCCCTTTGGGACTTGCGCCAACTGGACCATCTGGACCACCTGGGGGCCCAACTGCTGTGGAACCACTGGGGCCGTGCCTGGCCCACCCACCTTGAAGTTCAAGCCAGCCAGCGCGCTGTGCTGGAAACGGTGGCCGAGTTTTCAGTTTTGCCTGTCAAAGTCATCAAGCCCGACAGACTGGAACCGGTTCGCGTGCTGGGCATTCGGCTGCTCAGTTTGTTGGACCACATCAGGTCGATGACCCGGCTGATTGGCCAGTTGCTGCTGGACATCATCCGGCTGATCCGGCATCCCCAAGAAGGCCCCTGGCGCGACTTGTCAGGTCATCTTTATCACATCGGTGCCACGGCTTTGCCGATCACGGCGCTGGTGGGCTTTTTGATTGGCGTGGTGCTGGCGTATCTCATCTCGCAGCAGCTCAAACAGTTTGGGGCAGATGCCTTCATCGTCGATATTCTGGGTATTTCTTTGATTCGTGAACTCGGCCCGGTGCTGGCCGCGATCTTGATTGCCGGGCGTTCAGGCTCGGCCATCACCGCACAAATTGGCGTGATGCGGGTGACCGAAGAGCTGGACGCGATGCGCGTGATGGGCATTGCCAAAGGCTTTCGCCTCGTGATGCCGCGAGCGCTGGCGCTGGCGATTGTGATGCCGCTGATCAGTGTCTGGACGACGGTGGCGGCACTGCTGGGCGGCATGATAGCGGCCAGCGCGTCAATGGGCATCACGCCTGCGTTTTTTATCAACGCACTGCCCGCTGCGGTGGAGGTGTCCAACCTGACATTGGCCACCGCCAAGTCGGTGGTGTTTGGTTTGTTGATCGCGCTGGTCGCGTGTCATTTTGGCTTGCGCGTCAAGCCCAACACCGAAAGCCTGGGGCAGGGCACAACCGCGTCTGTGGTGACGTCTATCACGGTGGTGATTTTGGTCGATGCGCTGTTTGCGGTACTTTTTAAAAATGTTGGAATCTAGCGTGGCCGAGCCCGTCGTTGACATCCAAAAACTCTGGACTGTTTTTAAAAACGGTGACAAGGAGTCGGTCGTTCACAAAGACCTGGACCTGATGGTTGAGCGCGGTGAAATTTTGTCGCTGGTGGGTGGCTCCGGGACTGGAAAAACGGTGCTGCTAAGGCAAATGCTGGGCCTGGAGCACCCCACCAAAGGCGATATCACCGTGCTGGGTCGGCCAGCTGCTGAACTGAGCCGGCGCGGCGCGGCCAGCCGGGTCGGCATGCTGTTTCAGCAGGGGGCTTTGTTTTCGGCTTTTACCGTGCTGGAGAACATCGCCTTCCCGCTGCGCGAACTGAAAGTGTTACCGCCCGAGCTGATTCGTGAGGCGGCGATGGTCAAGCTGCAAATGGTGGGCTTGAGTCCTGACACCGCGGGCAAGATGCCCAGTGATTTGTCGGGCGGCATGGTCAAGCGGGTGTCACTGGCGCGTGCCCTGATCATGGACCCGCCCCTGTTGCTGCTGGACGAACCCACCGCCGGCCTGGACCCGGCGGGTGCCGACAGTTTTTGTACGCTGCTCCTGTCACTGCACAAGGCGATGGAGCTGACCGTGGTGATGGTGACGCACGATCTGGACACGCTGTTTGAGCTCAGCACCCGCATTGCTGTGCTGGCAGACCAGCGCGTGATCATTGCCGCCACGCCGAAAAAAGTCGTGGCCTTCAAACACCCGTTCATTGAAGAATTTTTCAGGGGCGGCAGAGGCCAGCGTGCCATGGGGCTGCTGAAAGATTCGCCGCATGAAGACCTATCGATTGAGATGAAAGGAACCTGATATGGAAAACAAGGCCCATGCCATGGCTGCTGGTGCGTTTGTATTGGCGATCAGTGCGTTGCTGGCGCTGCTGGCCGTCTGGCTGCTGCGCGACACCAGCCAGCGCGACATGTATGAAATGTCAACCTCCGAGACCGTCAGCGGCTTGCAGCCGCAGGCGGTGGTGCGCTTTCGGGGTGTGCCCGTTGGCAAGGTCGAGCTGATAGGCTTTGACAACAAGGTCAAGGGCAATGTGCTGATCCGCATCTCGATTGATCGGGGCGCACCCGTGACGAAATCGGTCTTTGCCACGGTCGCCTCACAGGGCGTCACGGGGCTGGGCTTCATCCAGCTCGACGACAACGGCGAATCGGCCGAACGCTTGGTGCCCAATGACGACGACCCGCCACGCATACCGCTCAAACCGGGCGGGCTGGACAAGCTGCTCAAACAAAGTGAGGTGATTTTTGACCAGGTCGAGCAGGCCAGCACCAAGCTCAACCAGATGCTGGCCGAGGACAACCAGAAGCGCCTGGTCACAGCACTTGAGCAGGTGGGACAAGCCGCCAACAACGTGAGCAGCCTGTCAACTACCATGACCAGCATTTTGAATGCGCAGTTGGGGCCTGACAAAACCAACATTCCACGGCTGGTCAAAAATCTGGATGCTGCGATGGTGTCGCTGCAAGACACGTCAACCAAGGCAGGCGCAGCGATTGCTGAGGTTGGCATCACGGCCAAGCGCCTGAATGAAAAAGGCGGACCGCTTGACAAGCTGTCTGAAGGCGGCACGGCCCTGGCTGCCGGCGTTGAAACCTTCAGCGCTGCAACGCTTCCCAAACTGGGTGCGGTGGCTGACGAAACCGCCCGCACCATGCGCCAGTTGAGCCGCACCGTCAACGCGGTCGATAACAACCCGCAGTCGCTGATTTTTGGCAATGGCACACCGCAACCGGGGCCGGGAGAGCCAGGGTTTGGTGCGAATGGAGTGAAAAAATGAAGATTTCAAATGCTATTGATTCAAGAGCTGCTTACGCACGTATTTATTGGTTTAAAGGTATATTCGGCATGATTTTTGGGGCTGTTTTGCTCACTGGCTGTTCCGCCCTGCCCGACAAGCCCGTGCGCGCCAGCCTGTATGACTTTGGGCCTGGCAACATGGCCGCCCAGCCCACCACGCGGCAGGCGGCACTGCCAGCCTTACCCGCATTAGCGATTGACGACATCAGCACTTCAGGCGGCGCACTCGACAACCAAGCCGTGCTGTACCGGCTGACATACCAGGATGCACAGGAGTTGCGTCCTTACACCCTGGCCCGCTGGGCCATGCCGCCTGCCCAACTGGTGCGCCAGCGACTGCGTGAACAGCTGGGTCAGCGGCGCAACATTTTTGACCCGCGCGGTGGCCTGGCCCTTAGCCGCAGCCAGAACGCTGTGCTGCCCGTACTGCTGCGGCTGGACCTGGAAGAGTTCAGTCAGGTGTTTACCACGCCTGACAGCAGTGTTGGGCTGATCCGTCTGCGCGCCACTTTGATCGAGCAGGCCACCAGCGGTGAAAAATTGATCGCCCAGCGCAGCGTGGTGGTGCAGCGGCCCGCACCGTCGGCGGACGCGCAAGGTGGTGTCAAGGCCTTGACGGCGGCAACCGATGCGGCGATCGAGGAAATCGATGTGTGGCTGCAGCAAAGCACGCCGCGCTGAAACAGCTGTGAAAAGCAGTTGTTGTCAGCTCTTGGCGCACCGAAACCCGATATACACAACCGCTGTATCGGCGCTTTTGCTTTGGACATGTGCGTCCTGCATGCTGGCCGCGCCATACCACCAGGAGCCACCGCGCGTGCGCTTGTCATTGGCCGGACCGCTGTCCACCCACTCCCAGGCATTGCCGCCCATGTCATACAGGCCGTTCACGGCTGGTTGGGTGGTGCCCACTTCAGCATGTCCGCGCCCCCGGCTGGTGACGGCGTTGGCAACGGTTTTGACGTTGCCACAGTCGGTGCAGTTGGCGCCCTGCGGGCTGTTGCCTGTGGGGTAGGCGTAGGTACGGCCTGCCGTCAACCCAGCCGGTGGGCTGGAACGCAACTCGGTGTAGGCAGCCAGTCCCCATTCAGCGTCCGTGGGCAGTCGCTTGCCAGCCCATTGGCAATAGGCCGCTGCTTCGGCGAAAGTGACATGCACGACTGGCTCAGTGGCGCTGGCTGGCTTGCCAAACGGCGCGCGCCATGTCCAGCCTTTGCGTTGCTGCCAGCCACCTTCATAGGTGCTGCCACCGCCAGCCTTTTCTGCCGCTGTCACCAAGCCTGTTGCATCTGCAAATTTTTTAAACGCACCCACCGAGACTTCAGTGCGGTCGATTGAAAAGCCCCTGATGGTTTGCATGTCGTTGATGGGGGCGACTGGTGTTTGGGCACCCGCCCCGAATGCCGACAGGCAATAAGCTGTGAGTGCAAAAAGCCGGGAGGGGGTACGAGTCATCTTTGCCGTCCATTAAAGAGTTGTCTTCAACGCCGTCACTTCAATTTCAATCAGCATCCGTGCATCCAAAAGCCCGGCCGAGATCATCATGGCCGCCGGGCGCACATCGCCAAAGTATTGTTGCAAGACTGGCCAGCAGGCTTCAAACAGCGATGCATCGGGCAACACATAGGTCACCCTGACGACATCCGCCATCGAGCTGCCAGCCTGATGCAGGGCGGCGGCAATGTTCTTCAGGCATTGTTCAGCCTGCTCGGCAACATCGCTTGAGATGGCCATCGTGCTGTAGTCAAAGCCAGTCGTGCCCGAGACAAACACCCAGTCGCCCGCCACCACGGCGCGGGAGTAGCCGATTTGCGCTTCAAACGGCGAGCCTGAGCTGATGAAGGTTCTTTTATTGGTCATGGTTTTTACAGGCCAATCAGACCTGCACCTGCGCGGTGAGTTTTAAACCAAGCGCACGACAAACTCTGGCGATGGTGTCAAAGCGCGGTTGCGAGTTGGGTCTCAATGCCTTGTAAAGCGCCTCTCGGGTCAAGCCCGCTGCACGCGCAACGTCGGTCATGCCACGTGCTTTGGCAACGATGCCCAGGGCATGTGTCAGCTCTGTGTGGTCATCACCTTCCAGCACCACGCTCAGGTAGATAGCGATGTCTTCATCGGTCTTGAGTTGCTCTGCCAAATCAAATTCGGGCAGGTCTTGTACGTTGATTTTTTTAGCCATGACTATTTTCCTGAAACATTTTTGACTTCGAGATTGGCAGCCAGCTTTTGCGCGGCTGCTATATCAAGCACTTGGCTGGACTTGTCGCCACCGCCCAGCATGACGATTAACACAGAGCCATGCTGCACGTAGTACATCCGCCAGCCAGGGCCGAAGAACTCGCGCATTTCAAACACACCATCACCCACCGGTTTGACATCGCCCAAAATACCGCGCTGCGCCTTGTCAAGACGCACTGCCAGGCGAATGCTTGTCGTGCGGTCACGCAGACCGCTAAACCATACGTCGAATTCTGGCGTGCGCTTGATGATGAACATGATTTATTGTAATCATTTGTTCACATGGGCAATCAACTCTTCATCAACAACGGAAACAGCTTGCCTAACCCATCGGCCATCACCTCCACCGCCAGCGCGGCCAGTATCAAACCCATCAATCGGGTCATGACGTTGATGCCAGTTTTACCCAACACGCGGGCAATCGGCTCAGCCAGCGAGAAGCACAGCGCAGTGGCCAGGCCAATCACCACGCCGTAGCCAACCAGTGTGCCGAGCTGCAAAAAGGTTTTGGCTTTTTCCGCGTAAATCACCACGGTGGACATGGTGGCTGGGCCGGTCAGCAGAGGGATGGTCAGTGGCACCACGGCGATGCTGGCGCCCATGGCGGCTTTGGCTGCGCCGTCTTCCATTTCGTGAGTTTTGGGGTTGGCTTCGGCGGGCTGGGCGTTGAGCATGTTCATGGAGCTGATGAGCAGCAGCATGCCGCCACCGACCTGAAAGCTGGCCAGCGAGATACCGAAGAATTCGAGAATTTGCAACCCCGCCAAAGCGCTGGTGGCGATCACCACAAACGCGCTGAATGATGAAATCAGAATCGTGCGCTGCTTTTGCGCTTTTGAAAAACCCTGCGTGTAATGGATGAAAAACGGCACGATGGCCAGCGGGTTAACGATGGCCAGCAGGGTGATCAGGGGTTTGAAGTCCATCAGCGACCTCCTGCCACGTCAATGATGGAGCCTGTGGTGTAACTTGAATGTTCGCCCATCAGCCAAACAATGGCTTCAGCCACCTCAGCCGCTGTACCAGCGCGCTGCATGGGCACCAGGGGTGCCAAATCTTTTACGCGATTGGGTAAGCCACCGGAGGCGTGAATGTCGGTGTCAATGATGCCGGGCCGCACCGCGTTGACCCGAATCCCCTCCAGTGCAACCTCTTTGGCCAGGCCGATGGTGAACGTGTCTATCGCGCCTTTGGCGGCGGCGTAGTCCACATACTGGCCGGGTGCGCCCAGCCGTGCGGCGGCGCTGGACACATTGACAATGCAGCCGCCCGCGCCTTTGTTGCGTGTGCTCATGCGATTGACGGCTTCACGCGCGCACATGAAGCTGCCGAATACATTGACGGCAAACATGCGCTGCAGGCGCTCAGCGCTCATCGCGTCCACCCGGCTGGCGATGTCCACCACGCCTGCGTTGTTGACGAGGGCCGTCAGCCGACCCAGTTTGGCATCGACTTTTTTAAACATTCCCAGCACGTCGGCTTCAACGGAAACATCAGCCTGCACCGTGATGGCCGTGCCACCACCAGCGCGTATCTGCCGCACCACCTCGTCTGCGGCCAGTGAGTTAGCGGTGTAGTTGACGGCGACCGCATAACCCTGGCTGGCTGCCAGCAGGGCCGGAGCGGCACCGATGCCGCGCGAACCGCCTGTGATCAAAAGGACTTTGCTCAAAACTGTCTCCAGGGTGTTGTGTTTGTTTGCTATAACAATGTACTTTACCAACTGGAGACGACTCATGGGCCAATTCATTCACCTCAAAGCAGCTGACGGCTTTGCAGTCCCCGCCTATCTGGCCCAACCTGAGGGCAAAGCCAAAGCGGCTGTCGTTGTGATTCAGGAAATCTTTGGCGTTAACTCGCACATACAAGCCGTGACAGACCGCTTCGCCGCTCAAGGCTATCTGGCGATTGCTCCTGTCATGTTTGAACGTGTCAAACCGGGCGTTGACCTGGGCTACAACGCGGAGACGATGACAGAAGGCTTTGCCCTGAAAACAGCGGCCACGGACTTGCCCAGCCCCGGCGTGATGCAGGACATACAAGCTGCGATTGACTACGCAGCCGAGCAAACCGGCGGCAAGGTTGGCATGATTGGTTTTTGCTGGGGTGGCCTCTTGACCTGGCAGTCAGCCTGCAGCCTGAACGGCCTGAGCGCTGCAGCGCCTTACTACGGCGGCGGCATGACAGCGCCATCAGAAGTCGCGCGCAAACCGAAATG
>JANMIH010000418.1:0-2939 GCA_031375685.1 Polaromonas sp.
GCAGCTTGACACGCTGGGTCGGTCGCACCGGTCTGCCTTGGGTAAAAAGGCGTTGGGTTTGGCTTGTACTGAGACGGCTCGTATCCTGGGTTTGCCTGAAGGCTACCGGGTGGCTGTGGTGCCCGGCTCTGACACGGGCGCGATTGAAATGGCGATGTGGTCGCTGCTGGGCCCGCGTGGCGTCGATGTGCTGGAGTGGGAATCCTTCAGCGCTGGGTGGACGACCGATATCGTCAAGCAGCTGAAGCTGCCGAACACCAACGTCATCAACGCAGCTTATGGCGACTTGACTGATTTTGCAAAAGTGAATTTTGACAACGACGTGGTGTTTGTGTGGAACGGCACAACGTCTGGCGTTAAGGTGCCTGATGGCGAATGGATACCTGCTGACCATGCTGGCCTGACGCTGTGCGACGCCACGTCTGCCGTGTTTGCGATGGACATGCCCTGGGACAAGCTGGACGTGGTGACTTATTCATGGCAAAAGGTGCTGGGCGGTGAAGGTGCGCACGGCATGCTGATCATGAGCCCACGCGCGATTCAAAGGCTGGAGGAATACAGCCCGCCGTGGCCGATGCCCAAGGTGTTTCGCATGAAGTCGGGCGGCAAGGTGACGGAGGGCCTGTTCAAAGGCGAAACCATCAACACGCCGTCGATGCTGTGCGTGTCTGACTACCTGGACGCGCTGCAATGGGTTGAAAGCATTGGCGGTGTAAAAGAGACGATAGCCCGCAGCGAAGCGAACCTGAAAGTCGTTGAAGATTTTGTGGCGGCGAACGACTGGATTTCATTTTTAGCCAAAGACAAAGTAACACGTTCCAACACCAGCGTGTGCCTGACATTGACTGCCACTGAAGAGCAGGTTAAAAAAATGGTCAAGCTGCTGGACGCCGAAGGTGTGGCCTACGACATTGGCGCGTACAAGGACGCGCCTGCCGGGCTGCGCATCTGGTGCGGTGCGACCGTTGAAGCTGCTGATTTGCAGGCGCTGATGCCGTGGTTGACATGGGCTTATAAAGAAGTCACCGCTTGAGCATCGCTATGTACAAGGTAAGAACCTACAACCAGATCTCCATCAAGGGTCTGGAGCGCTTTGCGCGCCAGTCTTTTGAGGTGGGCAGCGACATCAGCCAACCCGATGCCTTCTTGCTACGCAGCCAAAAACTGGCTGATATAGAAGTACCCCCATCGATTGTGGCCGCAGCGCGTGCGGGTGCTGGCGTGAACAATGTACCTATTGCCGACTACAGCAAGCGCGGCATAGTGGTGTTCAACACGCCGGGGGCTAATGCCAACGCTGTTAAAGAGCTGGTCATGGCGGGCATGCTGCTGGCGACGCGCGGTATTTTGCCGGGCATGGCGTATGTCAATTCACTCACGACCATGACAGACGCGGCAGAGATGTCTGCCCTGCTGGAGAAAGAAAAAGCACGCTTTGCCGGTGGCGAGATCAAAGGCAAAACGCTGGGCATTGTGGGCTTGGGTGCCATTGGCTCGATGGTGGCCGACATGGCCCTGGCCATGGGCATGAAGGTGGTGGGGTTTGACCCGGCACTGTCGATTGACGCGGCCTGGCGTTTGTCAAACGAAGTCACGCGCATGGAGAATTTGCAGGCGCTCTTGATGCGGGCTGACTATGTTTCTTTGCACGTCCCGGCGATGGACGCGACCCGCCATTTTATCAATGACGAGGCACTGGCCCTGATGAAGCCCGGTGCCGTGCTGCTGAACTTTGCACGTGAAACGATTGTGGATTCAAACGCCATTGAACGCAGTTTAAATAAAGGCAAGCTGGGCAAATACGTGTGCGACTTCCCCGAGCCGCTGCTGCTGAACCACCCCAAGGTGATTGCCATGCCGCACATTGGCGCCAGCACCGAAGAGTCTGAAGAAAACTGCGCGGTCATGGCTGCCAACCAGTTGATCGACTATTTAGAAAACGGCAACATCACCAACTCGGTGAACTTTCCGACCGTCAATATGCCCAAAACACCGGGTACATCGCGCATCACCTTTTCAAACCACAACACGTCGGGCGTGCTGGGTCATGTGCTGTCGGTGCTGGCTGATAAAAAAGTCAACGTGATCGACATGATGAACAAAAGTCGTGGCGAGCTGGCCTTCAACATCATTGACGTTGAAAGCCTGCCCGACAGCGATGTGGTGACCGCAATTGAGGCGGTTGGGCATGTGATCAGGGTTCGTGTGGTCTGAAAAGGCCTTTTTTAAATGCCGAAATAGCCTGCAGACCAATAAAAACGGGCGTAATCAGCTCCCGAATTTATAGCATTACCAGTCGCAGCTTTTGTTCAATGCAGGTGCCGTGGCTTGCGGCCACCACCGTGGCCTGAGCCGCCGGATGAGCCTCCTGAACCACGCGGAGGCTTGCCAAGCTGCATGGAGCTGACCAGTGATTCAAAACGGCGCTCGAACAGGCGGTCAATGGCATCGACCACCTCGCCCAGCTCGGAACCGTCAAAATGCCGCTCCATCAGGCCAATGGTGTCTTGCACCAGCAGGTCGCGCTGTACCTGCATGATGGCGGCAGGCGTCGGGCCGACAAAATACATGGCAAAGTCGTCGCGCGCCTCGTCTTCGTTACTCTCGTCGTCCTCGTCGTCAAAGTCAGCGTCGTAAAACGTGACCTCAATCGGCGCGCCGGCTTCAGCCAGGTCGTTCAGGCCCATGCACATCTCGTCAAGTGCCTGACGGAAATCTTCGTCGCCAGGCACTGTCCAGCACATTTGCAGCAGGTGCTTTTGCGCATCAAAGCGAATGCCGGGCTCTTCTTCATAGGCACTTTCAGCCGCCGCCACCAAAGACTTGGCGCCAGAATACTTCCACAGCGGCTTTAAGGCCTCTTGCAGTTGCTCAAAGGTGACGTCTTGGCGCAAAGGCACTTCGCCATGGACGTGGATTTCAAAGGGGGTGTTGTTGCT